>JADQBU010000293.1 GCA_016278435.1 Halanaerobiales bacterium | reverse complement strand
GTCACGAAGCTAGTATTAATCCAACCTTTGTGTTACTAGAATATAAATTGAAGGATTAATGATAATATTCCTGTTTTAAGGGAAAATAAGAATATCATGCTAAAACCACCATTACACCCTATGCTGCTCTCCCGTAGAGAAAAGCCCTTTAATTCCGAACATTATCTTTTTGAATTCAAGTGGGATGGATATCGCTGTCTCTATTTTTTCAGGAATGGTAAAACCTTCGTTCAGAGCCGTAATTATAAAGATTTATTACCCGCTTTCCCGGAACTTGAACAGGTAAGCCAGTTTATAGATGCAGAAAGTTTTATAATGGATGGTGAAATCTGTTATTTTAATTCTGAAGGGCAGACAGATATCGGTCTACTGCAGCAGCGGTTTATGCAGACTAAAAAAAGTAAAATACCAGAAAAGAGGGTAACTTTGATCGTCTGGGATCTTTTGAGTATTAATGGACAGGATATCTATCTTAAGCCTTTAAAAGATAGAAAAAAACAACTCAATGCTATTGTTCTGGAAGAAAATGAAGTTTTCTACCTTTCACCATATCTTCTGGCCGAAGGGAAAAAACTCTATGAAATAGCACAAAATAAAAATATGGAAGGAATTGTTGCCAAACAACTGGACTCACCATATGAATTTAAACGCAGTAAATACTGGCATAAAATTAAACTCTGGCAGTATACTGAAGCACTAATCGCCGGTTATACCCGTAATTTTTCTTCCCTGGCTGTTATTAAAGAAGGAATATTTATAGGAAAAGTAAAACCAGCACTGCCTGCTTCAGACTGGAAAACCCTGTGTGATTTTTTGCCTTCTATAAAGACCAATAAACCTGAATTTACCACCAGTGTCAACCAACGGGATTACAAGAATATTATCTGGGTTAAACAGGCTATTAAATGTAAAATTAGATATACGGAAATTACCTCTCACCATACCTTTCGCCATGGTTATATTACTAAATTAATCTTAACATAAACAGGAGGGCACTTATTGAATAAACTATTAATCAGTAAAAATCAGGTGAAATTATCAAATTTAACCAAAGTCTTATGGCCAAAAAAAGGTTATACAAAAGGTGATTTAATTAATTATTACATAGAAATGTACCCCATGATTCAGGATTATCTCATTGACCGCCCTCTCTCCCTAAAGCTCTTCCCTGATGGGATAAAGGGAAAATCTTTTTATCGTAAAGACTGTCCTGATTATGCTCCTGACTGGTTATCCGTTATACCGATCAAATCTCATAGTTCTGGCCGTTTAATAAAATGGATAACAGTAAATCAATTATCTGACCTGGTCTGGATTGCTAACCAGACTGCAATTGAATTACATGCCTGGTTGTCTACAGGTGAAAAGCTGGAGTATCCAGATTTTGCTGTCTTTGATCTTGACCCTGTACGAGGCATGGAAGATACTGTTCAGGTGGCATTAATTATCAAAAAAATTCTGGATGAACTTGAGCTTAAAGCCTATTTGAAAACTTCAGGTGCCAGTGGACTCCATATTTTTATACCAGTATTCCCTATTTATACTTATGTGCAAATCCGGGATCTCCTGAAATCAATAGCTGAAATGGTAATTGAAGTTAAACCTGAACTGGCCACGATTGTCTGGCAGAAGGATAAAAGAAAGGATAAGGTCTATATTGATTACAGACAAAATGCTACTAATAAGACAATACCTGCACCCTATTCTCTACGTCCAACACCGGCAGCAACGGTCTCTACCCCTCTCAACTGGAATGAATTAAAACAAGACTTAGACCCTGCTGATTTTAATTTAAATAACATTAAAAATAGACTGGACCTTTATGGAGACCTCTGGCATGATCTTTTGGCAACCCGGCAGCATCTACCCGGTTTTCTTCTTTGATTTCTCCTTCTTTTTCTCTGCCTTTTTCTCCTTCTCAGTAACCTCAACACTGGCTTTTAGTTTTTCCATCAGGTCAATTACTTTTCCTTCTGGAACTTTTACCTCAACCTCTTTAACTTCCTTACCTTCAATTTTTTTGCGTATCACATCCATCAGTGCTTCCCTGTATTTATTTTCATATTTATCTGCTACAAATTCAGATGTCATATTGGAGATTATTTCTTCAGCCATCTCCTCCTCCCGGGAACTGATTTCAATTTTTTCTTCCAGTTTTTCTGGAATAATGCCCTCAGCTGACCTGACTTCATCTGCATAATACATCGTTTCCAGGGCCAGCACATTATCCATAGTACGGATAACGGACAGACTTTCTTTGTCCCGAATTGCTACCCGGCCAATTGCTACCTTCTGCGAATTCTCCATTGACTTTTTCAGGAGAAAATAAGGTTTCTCTCCCCCCTCAGAAGGTTCCAGATAATATGTTTTTATATAATAAACAGGGTCTATCTCGCTTAATTTAACAAAATCAACAATGTCAATTGTCTTTGTCGACTTGACCGGTAGATTATCAAAATCTTCCTCACTCAAAATTACAAATTTATTATCTTCATATTCATAGCCTCTGACTATTTCATCATATTCTATTTGCCGTTCACAGTTAGGGCAGTATCTTACATTCTTTACCGGTGTATTACACTCTTGATGTAAAAACCTAAATTTAATATTATTTTTCTGGGTAGCAGTCAGTAGTTTTATGGGTATATTAACCAGTCCAAAATTGATTGCACCCTTCCAGATAGTTCTCATTATCATCACCTCTGTATTATGTTAACCAGATATTACACAATATATTGACAAATATTTAAAACCGGAGGAATTAACTCCTCCGGTTTTTAGTAGGTCCTTTTTTTATGGATCCTGTATTAAAGTTTTACAAGTTTAAGATTCTTAAGGTGTAAAAGAACAGTAACCTATTCTATCGGCTAAACTCTTTATCTTATCCATTTTTCGGCTTTTAAAAGCTGTTTAGCTGTTGGATAAAGAATATTATTCTCCTTATAAATATGATCTCTAAGGATTATTATCAGTGGTTCAGATATCTTTCTTAATTCTCTCTGAAATAACTGAAAATCCATTTCATCAACATTACTGGCAAGTTCATTTAATCTTACCTTTTCCGTATCCTCCCCGGCATTTAACCTTTCCAGAATCCCCTTTAATTTTTCCGTTTTATCTGCAATCACTTTATACCCTCCCTGTTTTAATCCTGAGTATTTTTCTCAACTTTAATTATATTATAAAACTATCCCGATAAATTTTCTGTGACATAGGTCATAATACTTTCACTTAATTAAATTTTAAGGTATAATAGGACATGAGGTGATGTAAGTGTCCGATCTATCCAGTAACCCATATTTCTCTGGATTTAATGCTGAGGAAAAAGAAGAATTCAATAAAATAACAAACCTGAGAAAGTATAAAAAAGATGAAATAATATTTTTTGAAGGCGAACCCGGTAATATGTTGTTTATCATCGACAAGGGAAGGGTCAAACTGGTCAAAATGACCAAAAATGGTGATGAACAGATTTTAAATATTTTTAAATCAGGAGAAATCTTTGCCGAGGTAGTAATCTTTGATGATGATAATTATCCCGCTACTGCTATTGCCGTGGAAGATTCTTCACTCTATGTAGTAAATAAGGCTGACTTTGAAAAGTTACTATTGAGCTACCCCAATATGACCTTAAAAATATTGAAAGTTATGAGTTCAAGACTAAGAAGGGCACAAAAAAATATCCGTGATCTGGGACTAAAGAACAGCACAAATAGAATGGCAGGCATCCTGACCAACCTGGGTGATAAATATGGTGTAGATAAAGAAGGAAAGATTAAAATATCAATATCATTAACCCAGCAGGAACTGGCCAGCATGATCGGAACATCCCGGGAAACTGTTTCCCGGATTTTAAGTAAATTTGAAGATGAAGGACTGGTGACAACTTCTCGCAAAAAAATAATCATCAATAAACCAGAAGAATTAAAAAATTATATGTAAAAAAAGGCCGGTTTCCCGGCCTTTTCTGCTGTTCTTCCTCTACCCTATTTATTTCATTTCCAGCTTATTATTGACCGGCCATCATGGCTTCAACATCTTCTGTTACATCTCCAGCTGGTTTGATATCAAACTTCTCAACCAGTACTTTCAGAACATTATCAGAAACAAATGCTGGCAGACTGGGACCAAGCCTGATTCCTTTAACCCCCAGAGACAGGAGGGCAAGTAATACAGTTACGGCTTTCTGTTCATACCAGGCTATATCATAAGATATCGGCAACTCATTAATATCGTCTAATTCAAAGGCTTCAGCCAGTTTCTGGGCGATAACTACCAGTGAATAGGAGTCATTACACTGACCGGCATCAAGAACCCGGGGAATACCATTAATATCACCTAAATTCAGCTTATTATAACGATATTTAGCACAGCCAGCAGTTAAAATGACTGCGTCTTCCGGCAATTTTTTAGCAACCTCTGTATAATAATCCCTACTCTTATGTCGGCCGTCACAACCCGCCATCACAACAAATCTCTTGATATCTCCATTTTTAACAGCTTCAATAACCTTATCAGCCACACTCAATACTGCTTCATGGGCAAATCCACCAGGAATAGTACCGTTTTCAAGTTCTTGTGGTGGTTCACATTTAAGGGCATGTTCGATTATAGCTGAGAAATCTTTTGCTTCTCCTTCTTTTCGATCTGGAATGTGTTTCACATCAGGAAAACCTACCACTCCAGTAGTATATACCCTGTCTCTATAGCTTTCTTTAGGTGGGACCAGACAGTTGGTTGTCATTAATATTGGACCATTAAATTTATCAAATTCATCTTTCTGCAGCCACCAGGAGTTTCCATAATTACCGGCAAAATGACTGTATTTCTTAAATTCAGGATAGGAATTTGCCGGCAACATTTCACCATGTGTATAGATATCTACACCTTTACCTTCTGTCTGCTCCAGCAGTTCCTTCAGATCCTTAAGGTCATGTCCACTGATTAAAATCCCGGGACGGTCTTTAACCCCTATGTTGACTTCAGTAGGTTCAGGATTTCCATAATTACTGGTGTTGGCCTCATCAAGTAAAGCCATAGTTTTAACCCCGATTTCACCTGTCTTCATTACCATTCCAACCAGGTCGTCAACACTCAGACTGTCATCAGTAGTTGCCGCCAGACCTTCAACCAGAAATGAATAAATCTCACTATCTTCGTGGTCCAGAATATAAGCATGATTACCATAAGCAGCAATCCCTTTTAATCCGTATATCATTAATTCTCTTAAAGACCTGACATCTTCATCTTCAGTCTGAAGTATTCCTACTTCTTCTCCTTTTTGATAAAATTCTTCTACCTTATCACTATACCAGGTAGCCATCTCCGGCAGGTCGCCCTTAAATTTTTTATTATTCGTTTGTTGATATGCATTTAAGAATTCTTCCTTAATTTCTTCTCTAAGTTCCAGAGCTTCCCTGATAAGATTAATAAAGTTGCTTTCATCAAAATTTACATTTGTAACCGTTGCAAAAAGGGCTTCCATAATAAAAGGTCCAACTCTTTCCTCCACATTCTCAACACCTGCTTCTTTTACTTTAAGACTGTAAACAGATATTTCTTTAAGAATGTATACCAGTAAGTCCTGAAGATTTGAAACATCCTCCGACTTACCACAGACCCCTTTGATGGTACAACCTTCATTTTTTGCTGTTTCCTGACATTGATAACAGAACATTGACATATCGTTCCCCCCTGTATTTTGGTTTCAATTTATTATATTAACTGTTGACATTAATAATTATAACTATGAAGGAAGACAAACACTATGATATATATCACACTGGGTTAATTTTTCTGTTATCCTTCCTTCTCCGAAAATATGCAGTAATTATTTTTATTACCAGTATAATAGCAGTAAAAATTAAAGAACTATATCCGACAGCATTTCCCAGTTTAAGATAAAGAGTAGTTCCCCGACTAAATGGGACCTTAATAGAAAAATCTTCTCCATCCTTTTTGTAGCCCTGGTATAAGCCTGAAGGCATAATAAGCCCACTATATGTATAGTTACCTGATCGAACGACAGCTCTCCGATATTCTATTGCCCGGTAGATAGAAGCTGTCCATATCTGCTGATGAATTGTGCTATTTCCAAACCAGGCTTCATTGGATTGATTAATAATAAAATCTATTGCTGTTATATTATCCTTTATTAAAAGAGGATATAATATTTCCGAACAAATCAAAGTGTTCCAGCTTGCATAATCAGTTTTAAATATACTCAGTTCCTGACCATTATTTAATGATCCAATCTCCAGACCTGTTAATTTTCTTACAATTTCTGGCAGGGGTATTTTCTCTCCAAACAATACCAACTTATTCTTATTATAGCGAACCAGTACTTTACCCTCTGGATTCAAGAGAAATGAGCTATTATATTTTCCTTCTTCTTCCCCCAGTCTAGACTGACTTCCAACCAGAATATCACTGTTTAACTCTTTAAGTTTTTCCATTAAAATGTTTCGATAATACTCATTCCTTACCAGGTCAAAGGTCATTGAGGTTTCAGGAGTTATAATTAATTTAACATCTTTGAATCCGGTTGTTCCCTCGATAATATTATCAATATTTTCATCTATACGGGAAGGCAGCCATTTTTCCTGCTGGGGAATGCTGGTATTGACAATACCTATCTTCAAGGTATTTGCTTTTGCAGCAAGATCCTGATACTGATTTATCCTGTAGTTGCCATAAAATAATGTCAGAACCAGTAAAAATAGAACCGGTATTAAATAACGTAGACGGCGGTTTTTAACTATTTTAAATAAATATGCATTAAGCAAAATAACAACAAAAGATACCAGAAATACCCCACCCAGATCAGCTATCTGCAGGATATAGTTAAAGCCCTCCTGGGTATATCCCATAAAGGCAAAAGGTATTGGTGATAATATTAGATACCGTAAATATTCAAATCCGACCCAGGATACAGCAAGAATGATCGGATGTAACTTACCACGGCCGTTGGTCAATAGAAAAACTACCGACCAGAGCCCGTAAAATATCCCGACCAGAAAAAATAATATAAGTAATATAAAAATAACAACAATAAAAGGTAGTCCACTAAAATTGATTAAAGGATAGTATAACCAGTAGATAGTTCCAGCCATTATCGTAAAACCCAGAATAGATCCCTGCCAGAATCCCTTTTTTAATTCCTGGTCTTTCAGGGCATAAAGAGCAGGTATAATAGCTATCCAGGCCAGAAAAAATAAATCCGGATTACGTAAAGGTAT
This sequence comes from Halanaerobiales bacterium, assembly GCA_016278435.1. Taxonomy (GTDB): domain Bacteria; phylum Bacillota; class Halanaerobiia; order Halanaerobiales; family JADQBU01; genus JADQBU01. The sequence continues at coordinate 7,295 of JADQBU010000293.1, read as the reverse complement.
TATAATCAATAATCCAGAAAAAACCATTAATAAATATCCCATAAATTAATACTCACCCAGTCTTTTTATTCTTTCTTCTTCATTAATAACTCTTTCTTCGTTGAAATCATAGGCATAGCAGGCACCATTAATCATTCTGGTTTTTAAAATTCCTGCTCCGGCTGAATTTCCCTGCAGATGAGGGGCATCTATCAATCCTGATTTAATTGCTCTGCAAATAGTTTCAGGATCACAGTAGGGATCAACATCCTTTTTTACAATTAATCTCTCTACTGCCTTTAATAATACTTCAGCCTCTTTTATAAGCTCTTGCTTTCTGTTGAGTATAGATTCGTCTTTTGTAAAATCCGGATAATCATCAAGTAAATTTTCAATTACCTGCCTGGCGATTAAACAGCTGGAGATAACATCTTCTGCTGTTGCAGCATGGTCAGCTTCAGAATATGATACAACATGTAAAATTTCCGGTTTGAGAGCCATACCCAGAAATGTAGAATAAGCAAGCTGTCCTCGGGCTTTATTTAAATCTGGCGGGAAACTGGCCAGACCAGCCCTGACCTGGGTTAAGACCTGGAATTTTTCATCCTGAAGATCCTCAATTAACTCTTTCTTTGCCCACATTTTTGCCAGATCCATTTTAGCAGACGTTCCAGCTGGATTATTGAACATATACTGGGCTAAATATGTACTGACTCCCATCTTTTTAGCATTATAAGCAGCCAGAAAGGCCATGACTACAGCAATTGTATCGTGGGCATCACGCAGACTCCAGTGGTGTGATTCATTTACTTCAACTGGAATTTTCCGGTCAGCATGCCATTTCATCAACCTTTGATTTTCTGCAATGGAATCCAGAACACCCCTGGGCCCTCTTCCATCAAGTTTATTATACCAGCATAGTGGTACTGCAGCCCAGGCATTATCGATAGTCTGCTGGAGTAATTCAGCCATTTTAAATACATCTCTAGTTCCACTGTAACATCTCATCAAGGGGTAATTGCCACAGCGTGAAGCCTGGTACAAATTCTCCAGATCTTCCTGGCAGCGAATAGGTACTCCCCCTGCTCCTTTTTCGTCTTCATCCATTTCGCCGGGGCGAAAAAAATGTTCCTGAGCATTCTGATCCGGTCCCAGAGAAATAATATCCAGCACCTTACTCTCAGCAATTTTTTTAATACCAGCAACAGTTTCCGACATATCTGGCAGTCCAAAATGGTGTCTTATCAAGGGATAGGGTTTTTTGAACCCGATCCTCTCCTGCAGGGTTGAGCCAAAACTCTCACTGCCACTGTCCAGATCTCTGTTATGCAAGAATGCCAGTATTTCTTCTCTGGTTTCCAGACCGCTAAATACGGCAGCAAAAAGCCCTACCTTTTTAGCCTGTTCACCTACCGGCAGGGTCCCCCCAAATACAAATTTATAATGATCCAGTCCTCTTTCCCGGGCACTGTTCTTTAATTTGCTCAAAATTTGATAACCAGTTTCCGGGGTTAATCTGTAACCAACAGCAACCATTACCGGGTCAGCTTCCAGGACTGCATCCAGTAGATATTTAACAGGTACAGCTGGACCGAGAAACCTGGTTTTATATCCCTGTTCTTCTGCCAGCCGCAAGAAGTTTAGAACTCCTCCTACATGGACACAGTTACCAATTGAAGCCCCGATGATTAAACCCTTCATTAATCAATTCCACCCTCTTTATAATACTTTCCCTCAATATCTTTTTCATAATCATTAATTAAAATATCAATATCCTTGATGTTATTGAGAATAGATTTTCCTATTTCATTAATACTATGCCTATTTCTAACATCACCGATATTTACAAGTCTATTAATTTCTTGTACAGATAAATCTTCTATACCCAGATTCTCAACTGTCCTTCCAAACATCCTGTAATCAGTTTCATGGACAATACAGGCCAGATCAATTATCATATCAATAGTTGGTGTCTCAATTCCAAGTTTCTGACCTATTGAAGAAATCGGGACCAGGCTCATGGGAACATCCTCAAAAATATATCTGGTATTGATATCAGGTGGTGCACTAATATCACTATACTGCCCATTATTCTGGAGAAGTTCAAACAAATTATGTCCCCTGGCTCCATAGGACATTCTCAACCAGTCCCTGGCACTGGTAGGTTCGACACCCAGGGCTTTTGCTACCTCCATCCGCTCTTCATCCAGTTTTTCCAGCACCCGCGCAACTGAAAGTGAGATGCCCTGTTGATAATAATTAAAAGAACCACCGGTTGATTCAATCCAGGCCATATTTAATAAAGTCGGTGCTGGATGAAAAATGGCACCAATATTATCCATACTGGTTTTTAAAACATTTTCTACCGGTGTAAACTGCGGGAAAATAGGCATTAATTTATCTACTACCTCCCGTACCCGTAAACTGGGAAAAGTGGCTATTGCAACTTTATTTTTAACTCCATAAATTCTGGCCTGAGCTGGGCCAATTATTCTGCTGGCATAGATAAATGTCTGGGTTTCAGAGATAATAACATCGGCCTTACATTTGTTTTCTTTTAATGTATTGTAAAATTCCAGCGCCCCGCCGGTTCTGCCCGGATTTAAAACAATTATTTGTCCATCCTTTAATAAGGGACTGGCCATCCTGGCAATAAATTTATGAGCTACCGCAGGAGTAACAACCATAATAATTTCAGAATTTTCTAATGCTTTTGCCAGATTTGTAGTAATACTTTGCAGTTTACCAAAGCCTGTAAATACACCAGATAAAGTTATGCCACCTGTCTTTTTTGCGGCCTCAATTCTCTCTTCGCTCCGGTTATAAAGATTTACTTTATATCCCTGTAAAGCAAGATATGCCGCCATTGCCTGCCCTCCATTACCAGCACCAAGAACAGCAAAACTATTAACTCTGTCCATTTAAATCTACCTCCTAATTTGTATTAATAAAATCCCCCCTGCTTTATGTTATGTAGTATATTTCAAGAAAAAAAAATAGCGATAGTCACCTAATTAAATTTTATCATAATATCCGTTATTTTACAATAGAAAATCTTGCTTCCATATCCTTCTTTTTATTTAAAAAGATGAAAAAAGGTAGTTTATTTAAATAAACTACCTGATTTCCCTCTTCACAAATCATCTTCTTTTCACATGTTATTTATATATTATTCGCTTTCCTCTTGCGCCTCTTTAATAATGGCTTCTGCTTCATTTTCAGGCACCTTATCATAATGAGAAAATTCCATAGTGAATTTACCATAACCACCGGTTATTGATTTTAAATCAGTCGCATAACTGAACATTTCACCCTGTGGTACCTGGGCTTTAATAACCTGTTTGCCATCCTTAGGGTCCATACCCATTATTCTTCCTCTTCTGGAGTTTAAATCGCCCATAATATCACCCATAAATGTATCAGGTACACTGACCTCCACATTCATTATGGGTTCCAGTAATACAGGTTTGGACTGGGTCATACCATTTTTAAAAGCCTTGGATGAGGCAATTTTAAATGCCATTTCAGAAGAGTCAACATTGTGATAGGAGCCATCATAAACTACAGCTTTGACATCAACAACGGGGTACCCAGCCAGAATACCCTCTTTCATGGCCTCTTTGACTCCTTTTTCTACAGCTGGTATATATTGATTCGGAATAGCTCCCCCGAAGATCTCTTCCTCAAATTCAAATCCCTTACCCCTTGTTAAAGGCTCTAGCCTCAGGAAAACATGACCATACTGGCCTCTTCCTCCTGACTGTTTTTTGTATTTTTCTTCGACATTGGTCTTGGTCTGAATAGTTTCGCGATAGGCAACCCTGGGTTCAACCATATCAAAAGAAACATCAAATTTTCTCTTGCAAATATCTTTAATTACGCTCAGGTGAACAGAGCCCATAGAGGTAACAAGCATCTGCTTTGTTTCCCGGTTATAATCAACTTTAAAGGTTGGATCCTCCTGGCTAATCCTATTCAGGGCTGAAGCAAGTTTCTCGTCATCACCATCACCGGCTGATTGAACGGCTTTAATCAGCATAGGTTCAGGAAATTCTATTTTATCCAGTTCTACATTTAAATCTGTAGAAGAAATAGTATCTGAAGTTTCCAGTTCATCCATTTTGGCTACAGCCCCAATATCACCAGCCACCAATTCCTCAACAGTCTCCTGTTCAGCACCATTTAATTTATAAAATTTATTTGTCTTCAATTTAACATCTGCCCTCGGTACATAAATCTCTGTATCTTTATTTAATTTTCCTGCATATATTCTGAAAATTGATAGTTTACCAATATAGGGGTCAACCATAGTTTTACTAACAATTCCAATAAATGGTGCATCTTCAGAAATATCAATTTCTACATCTCCTGCTGTAATATTTCCCAGAGACTGAGGTGATGGAGTAAGTTCCACTGTATATTCCAGTAACTGTTTAACCCCGGAATTATTCAGAGCCGTTCCAGCCAGTAAAGGAACAATCTTCCTTTCCTTTACTCCCTTGCTTAAAGCCTTGGCAATTTCTTTATCTTTTATAGGTTCATCTTCGAGATATTTCATCATTAACTCATCATCTAATTCAACTGTAGCCTCAATTAACTCCAACCGGTATTCTTCTGCTGTATCAGCAAATTCTTCCGGTATATCTTCTTTTCCGTTTTCAGTTATCAGTTGTTCGGCAAGAAGGTCTATAACACCCCGGTAATCTTCTCCAGACCCACAGGGAATAGTCAGAGGAACAAGATTATCATCAAATTTATTACTTAATTCCTCGAAAACTTCACCGAAATTAGCCCCATCCTTATCCATCTTATTAACAAAAATAAAGCGGGCCAGATTGTTCTTTTTGGCAATATCCCAGACAAATTTTGTATTAACTTCAATCCCAGAAGTCCCATCAATCAAAAGTACTGCCCCCTCAACAATCCTCAGGGCACTGGTAACTTCTCCGCGAAAATCGGCATAGCCAGGAGTATCGATTAAATTTACCTTTTTATCCTTCCAGGAAAAAGAAAAATAAGAGTTGGAGATTGAATATTTGTGATCTTTTTCCTCCGGTGTAAAGTCAGACCGAGTGTTACCCTTATCAATACTGCCGGGCTCATTTATCTGATTTGTATTTAATAAACACATTTCAGTTAATGTTGTTTTACCGGCTCCCCCATGTGAAATTAAAGCCAAATTTCTTGTTTTGTCACTCAATGCTTATCCACCAGCCTTTCTTGTAATATTATTATTTTCTAAAATTGACTAATTTATTAAATTAATATTCCCCACTTCATTAGTATAATTTCTATAACTGATACCTGAATTCCTTCCTCTCAACATAAAATAAATAAGGAAATTTATTTGGTTTATTTTGGTATTTATGTTATTATTTGTTTCACGGGAAACATCTATTTTACTTATAAATTTTTATTCTTTTCTCTATAACATCTATTTTCTTCTGTAAAAGATTATCGGTCTTAGCTTCTACAACTAATCTTAGATACGGTTCAGTATTAGATGGTCTGATATTAAACCACCAGTCTTCAAATTCTAAACGGTAGCCATCAAAATCATAGAAAGCTACAACATCTTCTTTTTCCGTAAAATATTTTTTGATATCTTCCATTACTTCTATTTTTGCTGCAACTCTAAAATTGATTTCACCTGAAAACGAATATTTTTTTATACTATCAATCAACCCGGAAAAGGTTGTTCGTTTATCTTTTAAGCTGGTTAAAACATTAAGGACTATCAGGGAAGCCAGTATACCTGAATCACAATAAAAGAAATCACGAAAGTAATAGTGTCCAGCCAGTTCACCGCCATATATGCCGTCTATTTCCCGGAGCTTTTTTTTGGCAAAGGCATGTCCGACCTTCCACATAAAGGTCTTCCCACCCTTATCTTCAATATACTCAGATACTGCTTTTGAAGTTCTTATATCATGTAAAACGATCTCACCCTGACCCTTAAGAAAATAATTGGCCATAACAGCTATAATTAGATCAGGCGAAATAAATCTCCCTTTTTCATCAACAAACATAACCCGGTCTCCATCTCCATCAAAAATGATACCAAGGTCACAACCTTTTGCTTTGACAGTCTCTTTTAAATCCCTGACATTTTCTTCAATTAACGGATTCGGTGCATGGTTAGGAAACGTACAGTCAATTTTATCATATAAATAAACTGGGGCTTCTCCCAGAATATCTTTAATAACCAGGGCTGCCATACCATTGGAACAGTCGACAGCAATAGTCAATTTTTTTATATCAGGTAAAAACCTCTTTAAAAATTTTATGTATTTATCTTTTACATTTAATTTATATATACCACCTCTGTCATTTGCTTTGCTTATCTTTCGTTTTTCAATCATTGATTCAAGTTCCCTGAGCCCCGTTTCATAACCAACCGGCATAGCTCCGGTTCTGGAAACCTTAAGACCGTTATATTCAGGAGGATTATGGGAGGCAGTAATCTGAACAGAAGCAGCAAAATTATACTCTGCTGTAGCATAATAAACCATCGGAGTGGTGGCCAGCCCTATATCATAAACATCGGCACCTTGATCGTTAATCCCGGCCGCAAGGGCTGTAAAGATTTCGTCTGAAGAAGTACGGCCATCATATCCAACCAGCACTCTGTCTGTTTCCAGCAGTTCTGGGAGGAAATAACCTATCCTGTAGACATCTTCTTTATCAAAATCCTGATTATATATCCCTCTTATATCATAAGCCTTGAAAGCCTTCATTTTTCCTCTCCTTTCTCCAGGATTCTTATAATTAATTAACTCAGGACAATTATATCAAAAATTTCTTATAATATCCATTAATTATAGCATTTGTCCGGATTTCCAGTATAATTAGAATAGAAAAATATTGTTTATAGGAGATTTAAATGTTCATGAGATCCTCAGGCCATTTTCTATTTCCTGTCCCGGATGAACCAGTACAACACCTTTTTCTGTCTCGAAACCGAGTACCAGACATTCAGAAATAAAGTTAGCTATCTGTTTTGGAGGAAAATTGGTAACTGCAATTATCTGTTTTCCCTTGAGTTCTTCTTTTGAGTATAAATCAGTAATCTGGGCACTTGATTTCATCGTTCCAAATTTACCAAAATCTATTTTAAGTTTGTAAGCAGGTTTAATAGCTTCTGGAAAGTCCCTGACTTCCAGAATAGTACCTACTCTTATTTCAACTTTCTGAAAATCATTCCAGTTAATCAAATTAGTAACCTCCTTTATCTCCATCTTTTATTCTTGTTTTAACCAGTTCTATTTCTCCCCTGGTTCCCAGCCTATCACCTTTGATAATAACTATAGATCGGA
>JADQBU010000108.1 GCA_016278435.1 Halanaerobiales bacterium | reverse complement strand
GCCAGTGATACTGCTACATTGGCCTCTCCTCCACCATAGATAACATTAAATTTGTCAGTCTGCACAATCCTCTTAATATCCGGTGGGGTAAGTCGCAGCATAATTTCCCCAAAGGTTACTACTTTTTTGCTCATAATATCAATATCACCCTTTCCTGTAAATTTAAATCATTGCTAACTTCCAGTTTTCTTCTGAACATTTCTCTTAATTACCTTTAAACCTTTGATTTCCCCTCCCTACAGAGTAACCCCTGTTTTAAAGATAGCCATATCTCTAAAATCATTTAATTCATTCTTCGTACTCTTACCACCTGCATATTCCAGAATATCTGCAAACAGCTCAGCACTTAACTCATCCATCCCCTTACCTGTCATCAACTGACCGGCATCAAAATCCATCCAGTTGTTTTTTCTATTGAAAAGTTCAGTATTGGTGGCAATCTTTACCGTTGGTGCCGGAGGAGCAAAGGGGGTACCCCTGCCGGTTGTAAATAAAATAATATGAGCCCCGGCGGAGGTTAAAGCTGTTGTAGATACCAGGTCATTGCCAGGACTTTCCAGTAGATTTAATCCCTCGATCTTGATCTGATCTCCGTATTTAAGTACATCAACTACCTCACTGTGTCCACCCTTCTGAGTACATCCCAGTGATTTCTCTTCCAGGGTTGTTATACCACCTTCTTTGTTTCCGGGCGAGGGATTTTCATATACTTCCTGATCATTTTTTATAAAATAATTCTTGAAATCATTAATTAAATTTACTATATCATTAAATGTCTCTTTATTCCGGGCCCGATCCATCAAGATAGTCTCTGCCCCAAACATCTCCGGTACTTCTGTTAAAATACTGGTACCGCCATAACTAACTATCTTATCAGAAATCCTGCCCACAAGGGGATTAGCCGTGATTCCGGAAAAACTGTCCGAGCCACCGCATTTTAAGCCAATTACAAGTTCAGAGACCGGTAAAGGCTCCCTTGCAAATTGACCTGCATATTCCACCAGTTCAGACAGCAGCTCCATACCCTTTATATTGCCATCTTCAACTTCCTGTAAGATAAGGGTTTTAACCCGCTCAGGATCATAATCACCTATGAACTTTTCAAAATCACTTAACTGATTATTTTCACAGCCAAGTCCAATTATCAACACACCCCCGGCATTGGGGTGTTTAACTAGCCCGGCCAGCAGCTTCTGGGTATTCTCCAGATCCTTGCCTAACTGAGAACAGCCATAAGGGTGAGTGAAGTTATAGATACCGTCTATTTTTCCGGTTTCTATTTCTTCTTTAAATTTTTCCTGGGCCTGGAAAGCCAGTTTCTGGGTCTGCTTGTTTATACAACCGACTGTATTTATAATCCAGATCTCATTGCGAATACCAGCCTTCCCATCTTTTCTTTTATATCCATTGAATACTGGAGACTCCAGGCCGGCTTCCTGTTCCTGGCTGGTTTCCTGTTTTTCATTATATCCTACAGGTTGGTCATCTACCGGTTGATAGGTATAATCAATTTTCCCTTTTAAGCCGGTTTTAAGATTATGGCTGTGAACCCAGCCGCCTTTTTTTATCTCCGAAATGGCCAATCCTATAGGATAGCCATAACGGATAACCTGCTCCCCGGAATGAATATCCTCCAGGGCAATTTTGTGGCCGAAAGGAATATCAGCAAGAATTTTTATTTTTTGATTATTTATTTCTATTGATTCACCTTTTTGTAACTGCTGCAGGGCAATCGCTATATTATCATCTGCTGTTATTTTCAATGCTTTTTTAATCCTACTCACCCCTTATCTGGTCTGCATTAAATCCTGCAAACTGTCTTGCATACCTTTATCTAATATTTCTTCCAGATACCCGGTTACTTTATCTTTCAGCCCCGGCAACTGGTTTAAATCTTCTTTCCAGAAGTCCTGATGAGCCAGTACCTCTTTAACCAGCACTCCCAGGTTTATTTCTCCTTTTCCCTGTTTAGTCCAGACATCTTTAAAGAATTCCAGTGCCTCCAGATCATCCATTATCTTATAGGTTTTATCACCACGGTAAGCAACCAAATTATTATCTTCGATCTCTGTTCCCTTATAAAAAGCAATCAAGGCTGCCAGTGAATAGGACAGATTTGAAGGAACCTCACCGGTATCTTCGATATAACCCTTAAGTGATGGTAAGACCCTGGTCTTGAACTTGGAAGTAGAATTTAGAGAAATATCCAACCATTTATGATCAATAAAGGGATTATTGAACCTGTCAAATATCTTTTCGGCAAAATCCTTAAGTTCATCTTCGTCAAAATTAAGAGTTGGAATAATCTCCTCAAAAACGGTCCTTCTGATAAATGAATTTAATAATTTGTCATTGACAGCATCTCTAACCAGGTCTACATTAGCTAAAAAGGATACAGGAACAGTGGAAGTATGAGCACCATTTAAGATCCTGACTTTCCTGGTCCGGTAAGGGGTCATATCCTCTACCCATTTTACATTTAGACCTACTTTATGGAAAGGCAATTTTTCTTTTAACCCTTCATCCCCTTCTATAATCCAGAGATGAAAGATTTCACCTGTATCCAGGTTCTGATCGTGGTAACCCAGTTCTTTTTCCAGTTCTTCAACCTCATTAAAAGGATACCCAGTTACTATCCGGTCTACAAGGGTATTTAAAAACACATTATGTTCTTTTACCCAGTCTACAAATCCGGCCGGAAGTCCCCAGTCATCAGCCAGTTTTATGACTATCTTCTTTAAATTATCTCCATTGCGGTCTATCAATTCACATGGAATCAATATCATACCTTTTTCACTGTCGCCATTAAATGTCTGATAGCGGTGATATAGGTAAGCTGTTACTTTTCCCGGATATGAATCGGGAGGAGTATCTTCTAACTTATCTTCTGGATGATAGGCAATCCCTGCTTCAGTTGTGTTGGAGATCAAAAATTCAATCTCTGGATTTTCCGCACATTTTAAAACTTCATCCCATTGACTATAGGAATTTACTCCCCTGCTGATGGAAGTAATAATCTCTTTTTTGTTCACCGTTTTGCCCTGTTCTCTACCCCGTAAATACAGGGTATATAGACCGTCCTGTTCATTTAAATTACAAACTCTTCCAGTTGAGATTGGCTGAACAACTACAACACTACCATTAAAGACATTCTCTTTATTCATCTGGTGGAACATCCATTCTACAAAAGCCCTTAAAAAATTTCCTTCTCCGAACTGGATTACCTTCTCCGGCTGGTCGAGGATATCCTTAGAATAATCTGCCAGTTCAGTACCCAGTAGTTTTTCTTTTAATAACTTTTTATTTAACATCGGTAATTTATCATTAGCCATTTTTAAAACCTCCTAATTTCCAGTAACCTGTTTAATTAAAATCTATCCAGCAAGAGCCTTTTTCATTACTTTCAATACATTTACATATAAATTTAAAGCCCCAGTTTTTTATAACAATTGATTGTTAATCTGGCGCTTTCATCAGGGTCTGGTTCGGGTAATATTTCCGCTGAGATCGCACCATCATACCCTATCTCTTCCAGGGTAGCAATGATTTTAGCAAAATCAATATGTCCACACCCCGGTGCCCAGCGGTTACTATCTGCTACATGAACATGAGAAATATAATCCTGTACTTTTAAAATACTTTCAATCATATCGGGTTCCTCAATATTCATATGAAAGGTATCTATCAACATCTTTACATTGGGTCTGTCAATTTTATCTATCACTTCCTTCATGGAAAGAAGATCATTATAAAGATTGGTTTCATAACGGTTGATAGGTTCAACCGTCAGAACAATATCCGGATCATAATCAGCACATTCCTGCATGGCTTTAATGAAATTTTCTTCTGCTTCATCCAGGTCAGCATCATCTTCAACTATACCCCTGATTAAACCAATAATTACTTGAGCCTTACCTACTTCCTTAGAAAAATCCATCTGATCCTTAATACGCTGAACAGCCTGAGCTCTGATGTCAGGGTCAGGGTCGGTAAAACTCAAACCCTCTTCTCCAAAAGCCTGACCGGTACCGATAGCCGGAACCGGAAGAGCATAATTTGCTAATATAGCTTTGGTCTCATCTATATTTATACTTTTAGGATCTCTAACTGCCAGCTCAACAGCATTAAAGCCAAGATCTGCCACTTTTTTTATGCTATCTTTAAAGTCTTCTTTAAAAGCCAGAGCAGAGAATTCTGCATCCGGAGTTGATACAACAATACTTTTTTTCATTTAATATTACCCCCACTATAGAAATATTTTCAACCAACTATATTTTGCAAAAATCCCATAATATATGGAGAAAGGGAAGACATTGTGCTTTTCTTCCCTTTCTCTTAGCTCAACTGGACGGTTCAGGTCTTCCTTCAACAGTTTTAAGTTCCACTTTCAGGGCCAGATCTTTCACTAAACCCCGCAATATTGGCTGCATACATTCAGGCAGATGTTCTTGATGTCTGCGGTGTTCCCTTACACACTCCACACAATTTCCATGTATATCACAGGAAACCTGAATACAGGGACAGTCAGCAGCTAAACTTTGCTTGTTTTCTGAACACATACTTTTCCCGCCTTCTATTTTAAATTAATTTATTTTGCAAGCTGTCCTATCATGGGAAGTTCATATACTGACTTCCATCCATCACTACCCGGCTCTTTCAGGAAGGGCTTCATGTCTTTTTCTGTTCTCAATGTTATTTCCTCTACAGGAGGTACCTCTCCAGCAGGGAAGCGTTCCAGGATTTGATCATGAACAAGGGTTAGATATTTTAAAATGGCAGCAATAGGTCTCTTGGCCTTTTCAGCTTTAGCCAGACTTGGTTTACCCACTACTCCTTCAGGTACAGCTGCCCTTTCAATTGCGGCATGACCTTCACCTTCAGACCAGCGGTGTGGTCTGCGGAAGGGGTCAACTGACTTATCAAAATGTCCATCAGGCAGATAGCCAAAACCTTCAGCATCCTGGACAACACTCATATCAACCATATCTTCAGGGAACATCAAACGGGCAACAGATGTTTCAGCTTCGGCTGCATGAACAAAATGAGTTTCCAGGCTGTCTTCCCGATCAGTGGGATAAAAGAACTCGCGAACAGCCCTGTGCCAGTCCATTACCTGGAAGATACCGGGTAGTTGATATCTCTTCATAAATTCCTGCAGTGCTGCTTCCAGCATCCAGAGATGTCCGTGATTATTAATGATTATCTGTTTGCGGAAACCATCATTCCATAAGCCCAGCATAACATTAATCATCGTTTCCCTGACGACTTCTTCCGGCATTATTACAGTTCCAGGCATACCTAGATGATGATAGGGATGACCACCGTAATTCAGTGGAGGGAAAGCAATGTTAACCGGATTTCCCTGTTTAGCAGTATATCTTCGTACTCCCTCCAGGATCAGGGTTACCATAAAAGTATCCAATCCGCTGACATTATGTACTCCATGATTTTCAGTACAGCCCACGGGAATAAATACTATATCATTTTTCCGTCTATTTTTAATTACCTGGTCCCTTACAGTATTTTGAATATAAGTACCGGCTTTACCCATTTCTAGTTCTGAAGGGATTTCATATTCAGCAAGAACCTCATCTATTTCCTCTTTGCTGGCATCCCATAATTCCTTTTTCATCCTACCAACCGTATTGTCCTCAAATATAATTGCCGGATTATCGGTTGTTAACCAAATTTTATCTTTTTCTTTCATTTCCATCCTCCTTTTAATTTCTAGCCATAATTTAGTAAGATTATATACAAAATCTTACTTATCTGCAACATAAGTTATCTTGCAATCTGTGCGATTTGTCCTGAGGTCAATTAAATGTTCAGGAATTTCATCTAAAGTAATTTCCTTGGTAATCATTGGAGTCATATCCATACCGGAAGCCATTGATTCGATAACCCTGGGAAAGGTACCATGACCAGAATGTCCCTGGGCACCCACAATTTCTGCTCTTCTTACCTGTAAAACTTCACCAGTAACCGGCATCTTGGCATCAGCACGGGCTACAACTACAACTGTACTATTCAGTGTTCTTCCTTCCCAGATTGCCTTTTCAATACCGGGATAAACCTGGGTTGGTAATCCAGTTGCTTCCAGATATAAGTTTGCTCCCATACCGTCTGTTAATTCCAGTACTCTTCCGGTAAAGTTTTCTTCCAGAGGATTGATAACATAATCGGCACCTAATTTCTTTCCGAGAGCAGCTCTTTCCGGAACCGGTTCTGAAAGAATAACTCTGGCAGCACCCTGGCGTTTCATGATAGCACAGGCGGCAACACCGATCGGTCCTCCACCACAGATTACAACATTATCTCCTGGTCGAATTCCGCCACCTCTTTCCACTACAGCATTGTAGGCTACAGAGGTAGGTTCAACCAGACTGCCAGCCAGGAAAAGGTCTTTACCTGAATATACTTTCTTCAATGGTTCCAGACTCCAGACAACCCGTGAAGGAACTATAATATATTTAGTAAATGCTCCATCAATATTGAAACCAATCTCATCTAACTGCTCACAATGATTGGGATAACCATCAGCACAGGGTTTACACTGGCCACACCAGAACATCTCTTCAGCAGTAACAACTTCGCCAGCTGCAAAGGGTTTATTGGTACGTTTATTAATAGCCCCTTCACCGGCTTTAACAACTACACCGGAAAATTCATGACCGAGGATTGAGGGAAAACCGGTAAGTCCTGGATAGTAAATATAGCCATCATCATAAGCCTGGGCCATGTGAACATCACTACCACAGATACCACATACTTTAACTTCAATCATAACTTCTTCCGGTCCGGGTTCTGGAATATCATGTTCCATTATCTTAATTTCTGGATTTTTCCAGACCTTACTTCCCAGATAGGTCTGTACACCGTCAATATCCTTGGGACCCAGTTTAAATTCAGGTTTCGGATTCCAATCTGCCAGTAATGTAACACCTTTCATTTTGTTTGTCATTTTAGTATTACCCCCTGTATTTATTAATAACTAATAATTTATATCTTCTAAACCATACTACCGTCAGTACCCAGGCAAGATTAACTTTCTTGTAAACGTTTAATGCAGTTTCAAAAAATATTCGCTTAAATTACCTCTGAATCTTTATATAACAGCCTTTTTTTATCGATTCCTGGGCTGCATAACCAAGTTGAACAGAAATTTTACCATCTATCCCTGAAACCAGGGGTTCTTTATCTCCTTTGACTACTGCTACGAATTCTTTCATTTCTTCACGATAAGCTTCCTGATACCGTTCCAGGAAGAAGAATAAAGGTTTATCGCTATTTACATTATCTGCTCCTAACATGGTGACTTCTGTAGGTTTGTGATTACCAACTATTACACAACCTTCTGAACCAAATACCTCGATCCTCTGATCATAACCATAAACTGCCTTGCGGCTGTTATCAATTGTTCCCAGGGCACCACCACGGTATTTGAGGGTAACAACTGCAGTATCAACATCTCCAGCTTCTGCTATAGCTGGGTCAATCAGGCAGGTTCCAGTTGCCATAAGTTCTTCTATTTCATCTCCTATAATATAACGGGCCATATCAAAGTCATGAATCATCATATCCAGAAATAATCCACCTGATACTTTAACATAGTCAATTGATGGTGGTTCTGGATCACGACTGGTAATCCTGACCAGATGTGGCTCTCCGATTGCTCCACTTGCCACCTTTTCCCTTGCCTTTCTAAAACTGGGATCAAATCTCCTGTTAAAACCTACCTGTAGAGTAACACCGGCTTTATCAACAGCTGCTAAAGCCCTATCTATCTTTTCTATCTCCAGAGCTATCGGTTTTTCACAGAAAATATGTTTACTGGCTTCAGCTGCCTCAGAAATTATCCGGGCATGGGTGTCAGTTGAAGAACAGATGACGACTGCGTCAATATCTTTGTTTTCCAGCAGTCTTTGATAATCAGTTACAGCTATAGGAACTTCTAAATTCTCTGCCACTTCCTTAACACCTTTTTCATATACGTCAGAAACAGCCAGTAAATTGGCTCCGGGTATGTTATTCTTTAAATTTGTTGCATGAATTCTTCCAATCCTGCCAACTCCTATTACCCCAATGTTAACTTTTTTCATAATAGATTTTCCCCCTTTCTTTTACAGATCTTTAATAAGCTGCATTCTCCTTGTATGTTTCATATAGAGCCAGTAAATTTTCAATTGGTGTTCTGGCCTGAACGTTATGGATGGAGTTAAAGACAAAACCACCATTTTTACCGAATATCTTAATTCTTTTTTTGACTTCTTCTTTGATTTCCTCCGGTGTACCGAAGGGAAGTGTTTTCTGAGTATCAACACCACCACCCCAGAAGACTACTTTATCACCGTACTTATTCTTCAGTGTCTGTGGGTCCATATCTTTAGCTGAACACTGCACTGGATTCAGTATATCAAAACCACTTTCAATTAAGTCATCCAGCAGTGGTATTATCGAACCACAGGTATGAATAAATGTCTTCCATTCAGTATGTTTGTGAATCCAATCATTTACTGTCTTATGGAAAGGCTGATATAGATCCCGATACTGCTTTGGTGAAATAAAGGGGCCGGTCTGCATGCCGAAATCTGTTCCAGAAATATATATTACAGATATTTTGTTTCCCACAACATCGTATGCTTTCTTCAGATTTTCCATGGCGATTTCACATTGTTTTTCGAAAACCTTATAAACATAGTCCCGTCTACTGATTGTACTTATATACCATTCTTCAATATCCCGGATACCTTTAGGATGTTTCAAACAGGGGCCAGGCACAAAAGCAATATCTCCAAAAGAAGTTCCACCAAAGTCGGCGAAGATTGCTTTATCTGTTTCATTATAAAGCCGTTCAGCTTCATTTTTAAAATATTCCAGTTCATCTTCAGTTATTGGATTATACTCCTCCAGATTATCTTCTATATCCAATTTGTCATCATCAATTGGTTCCTGGCGGATAATTGAATCAAAATAATAACCAC
Organism: Halanaerobiales bacterium; assembly: GCA_016278435.1. Classification (GTDB taxonomy): domain Bacteria; phylum Bacillota; class Halanaerobiia; order Halanaerobiales; family JADQBU01; genus JADQBU01. The sequence goes on along the minus strand of JADQBU010000108.1, from coordinate 5,632 downwards.
CTTCAGGCATCCTGGCACTCGCAGGAGCTGATTTATCTCCACCAGGGTACATCAACAAATCACCATCTTCATTTGGTTCTGTATTAAACTTGCCCGGAACCAGAACCGGTGTACCATCAAAGGTCTCCCAATTTTTCCAGTCTTTGTTTTCAAAACCAAAGATGTTTTTTCGGGGTGAGAGACTAATAACATCAACACCCAGTGCTTCCCTCAGATCAGGTTTTATTTCACCTAGCATCTGGTAGGGATCGATTACTTTAACCGGTGTTCCGGGTTCATCTAAGCCCAGAGCCTGACGAAGTATATATACAGAACTGACATGCATACCGGTAACCGTACTACCGCCAAGATCCAGCGGCACTTTATCAGGTTGTTTATGGTTGAGAGTCATATTAACTCTTTCCCTAGAATTCATTTATAAAACCCCTTTCTTTCTAAATACTTTATTCAATCTCAAAGTATTTTCCTACTACTTCTTCCGTGGTTTCTTTTGCTGTTATAATTGTTTTTTCTATATCCCAATCCCAGTATTCCGGTCTAAATAACTCAACAGAGACCATTTCTTTATAGCCTATCTCCTTCAATGTCTTTAAAATAAGATCCAGGTCAATAGTCCCTTCCCCAGGCCATAATCTTTTATCATCTCTTAATGCTCCTACAGGAAGATCTTCAGCATCATCTATATGAAAGATAAATATTTTTTCAGGATCTGCATTCTTTAGGTCTTCTATTCTGGAACCCATGGCATGAAAATGGAAACAATCAAGTACCAGTCCTACGCTTTCCCTGTCAAGTGTTTCAATTATATCATAGGTCTGGCCAAAGGTATTAACAGAACAATTGGGATACCCGACAAATTCATAGGCCAGTTTTACTCCATATTTTTCAGCTGTATCTGCCAGATCATTTAATACCCTGACTGATTCTTCTTTTATTTCTGATTTTGTATAGTCGCCTACATCAAAGGTAGGAACAACTACTATTTTCTTGCAGTTGATTTTCTCGCCAACCTCACATAAAAACTTCAGGTCATCTTTAATCTGTTGATACCCTTCTTCATCTCTAAAAGTAATAAACTCCAGGGCATTAAAAGCATAGGGTTTAATCCTGTTTTTCTTGAAAAAGTCTGCCAGGTCAGCAAGTGAATGTTCCTGTAAATAATCACGGAGTTTATCTAATCTAATCTCTAAAAGTTCATATCCTGCCTTTTCGCAGTATTTTAAATCTTTTTCCAGGTTTGAGTTTTTCATGGTTGTAGCCTGGTTAAAACATATCTTCATAGGTTTACCCCCAAAAAATATTTATTATCTGTTAGTCCACTTATCCATTAAAACAGCAAGAACAATTATTGAACCTTTAACTACCATCTGCATATATGGAGATACACTCAATAAAACCAATCCATTATTCAGTACACCCATAATCAAAGCACCTATTATTACACCGGGTATAGTTCCTATTCCACCGGAAAAACTGGTTCCACCAATAACAGATGCTGCGATTGCATCTAACTCATAACCCTCACCGGCAGTCGGCTGGCCCGCACTCAATCTGGCGGCAAGAATGATTCCCGATAAAGCTGAAAGCATGCCGGCATAGCTATAAACCAGAACTAGATTTCTCTTAACATTTATACCGGAAACAACTGCAGCCTGCCTGTTACCACCTATTGCATAAACATGCTTCCCGAACCTGGTTTTCTTCAAAAGTATATGTGAAACAACAGCTACCAGTAACATGATATAAATCGGTACCGGTACTCCCCAGATATATCCACCACCAATAAATTCAAAAGTACTATTGAGGCCAGTAATAGGTCGACCATCACTGTAAATTAAGGCTAAACCCCGGGCCCCAATCATCATTCCCAGAGTAGCTATAAAGGGAGGAATCTGACCAAAGGCTGAGATAAAACCATTAAGAAACCCTGCAGCGGCACCAGCTGCTAAACCTGCAATAATTGCCAGCAAAATTGGATCATTTGCCTGCCCAAAACTGGCAGCTACTACCCCGGCCAGTGCTACAATAGAACCAGAGCTTAAGTCAATACCAGTAGTAATAATACACATTGTTACTCCCATGCCGATTATAGCTATTAAAGATATCTGCCTTACTACATTCAACAGGTTTCTAACCTGTAAAAAGTAAGGAGATAGTATCGTCATTAAAACAACCATAACAACCAGGATTAAGATAGATTGGAAACTTCTATAATGTAATTTAATAAAATCTAATAAATTTGAATCGGCTTTATTTTCATTAGCAGTAACCATTTTTGACATTTTATCATCTCCCATCTGCAAATCAACTGGCTATACCTGCCGCAAGCCTCATAATCTCCTCCTGTGTAGCCTCTTCTCTGCTCAATTCACCTGTTACCTTTCCTTCATGCATGACAATAATACGATCACTCATACCCAGAACCTCAGGTAATTCAGAAGAGATCATAATAATAGCCTTACCCTGTTTTGCCAGTCTTGACATCAATTTATGAATCTCCGCTTTGGCTCCTACATCAATACCTCTGGTTGGTTCATCAAGAATAAGCACATCAGCATTGATCAACAACCAGCGTGCAATTAAAACTTTCTGCTGATTTCCACCGCTTAAATTTTTTACTATCTGTTCTAAACCTGGTGTTTTTATCCTTAATAAATCTACCATTTCATTGCAATCGTATACAATTTTCTTCTGGTTAATCAATCCTGCATTTATATAATCATCTATATTGGCCATAATCATATTATCTTCAACAGACAACGGTAAAAATAAACCAGATAATTTTCTGTCTTCAGTTAAAAAACCGATTTTATGTTTAACTGCATCTTCTGGAGATTTGATATCAATATTCTTATTATTTAATATTACTTCGCCACTATCACAGGGAGTTATACCAAATACACTTTCCATTACTTCTGTACGACCAGCTCCCATCAAACCGGCCAACCCCAGTATTTCACCTTTTCGTACGGAAATATTTATATTATCAAATTTATCCCCACAAAAATTCTTTATCTCCAGAACTACATCACCGATCTGAGCCTCTTCTTTAGGAAATAATTGCTTCATTTCGCGACCAACCATCATCGTAATTAATTTATTTTTATCTGTTTTACTGGCAAGAACTGTATTAATTGATTTACCATCTCTTAATACCGTAATTTCATCAGCTATTTTAAATATTTCATCCATTTTATGGGATATATAAATAATGGCTACTCCTTTTTCCTTTAACCATTTTATGATTTTAAACAAATGTTCTACTTCCTTGTCTGTAATGGCAGAAGTAGGTTCATCCATAATGACCAGTTTAGAATTATAGGATATGGCCTTAGCTATTTCAACCATCTGAGTATAGGCAGTGGTAAGATCTTTCATCTTTTTGGTAGGGTCTATATTAATCTCAAGCTGTTTCATCAATTTATCAGTTTCTTTTTCCATTTCATTGTCTTTTACAAAAGGACTCCGACTATAACACATTTCCTTACCCAGAAAAATATTTTCAGTCACAGTCATATAAGGTACAGGGCTCAGTTCCTGGTGGATCATAGATATACCAGCTTTTATGGAATCATTAACACTTTGAAAGTTCACATCTTCCCCGTTGAATTTAATTGAGCCACTATTTGCCTTATAAAGACCAATTAATACCTTCATCAAGGTGGATTTTCCTGCTCCATTTTCACCCAGGAGAGCATGAACTGTACCAGGCCTAACTTTAAAATCAACATCATCCAGAGCCCTGACCCCGGGAAATATTTTGGTTATTCCTTTCATCTCCAGTAAATATTCTTCGTTCACTCTTTCACCTCCCTTATTTCAAGGCCGGATGGACACAGAATATTTGCATCCACCCGGAATTATATGGTTAAGATTATTGATATTTAGCTCTATATACATCCACTTTATCTTTTGTAACTAATTCATAGGGAATCATAACTTCTGCTGGAACTTCCTGACCTTTAACAACTTTAACTGCTGTATTAATTGATTCTCTACCCTGTCCTTTTGCATCCTGAAAAACTGTGAAAGCCAGATCCCCTGATTCTACATATTCAAGGGCTTCAGGAGTAGCATCAATACCGGCGATCAGAAGGTCATCTGCTACTCCAGCATCCTGGGCAGCTTTTAAAGCACCAATGGCCATTTCATCATTATGGCAAACAATTGCATCCAGATCCAGATTAGACTGTAACCAGTTTTCAGTAACACTCATAGCCTGGTCTCTATACCAGTTTGCTGTCTGGTCAGCTACGATCTTGATATCCGGATAATTTTCCAGTATATTCATAATACCGCGCTGTCTTAAGATCTGAGGTTCATGGCCCATACCACCTTCCAGAATAGCAATATTTCCTTCACCATCGAGTAGTTTGGCCATTTGCTGCATTAAAATTTCACCGGATTCGACACTGTCAGACCCAACATAACTGGTAGCTATTTCCTGATTTTCCAGTTTCCTGTTAACACTAATGACAGGAACACCAGCTTCAACTGCTTTTTCAACCATTGGAACAGATGCTTTTGTATCAACTGGCATTACTACAACTGCATCAACTCCCTGAACAATCAGGTTTTCCATCTGGTTCATCTGGGTAGCAGCATCATATTTTGCGTCCTGATAAATAAATTCAATATTATCATATTTAGCAGCTGCTTCTTTCATTCCTTCCATCATGTAAACCTGGAACTGATCACTAAAATCACAGATTAAAACGCCTATCTTATAATCTGCCGCACTAACTACACTACTTACCAGACCAACTGTCATCAATACGAGTAAACCCAGCACTAATAATTTCTTGCTCATTAAATTATCACCCTTTTTTTAAGATTTTGTTTTATAATATTATTTATAAAACCACTTTTTTGGCATTTTAAGGTATTATAATCCCGGCAATTCCCTATTCCCACTTAATGGCTGATTAAATATTCAATCCTAATTTGAGATGCCGATTAACTGGTACCCCTTATAATTAAATCTGGCTTAAGTAAAACCTTTTGAAATATATCACCATCTCCCTTAATTTGTTTGAATAATGTTTCAAAAGCCAATTTTCCCATTTCATACTTGGGCTGGGCTACAGTTGTAAGTTGAATTTCTGGTAATGATGCAAATTCAATATCATCGAATCCAATTACTGCGATATCTTCTGGTATTGATAGTCCATTTTCTTTAATAGCCTGTATTGCTCCTAAAGCAAGTAAATCATTTGCTGCAAAAACAGCTGTAAATTTAGAATTACTTTTAAACAATTCCTGTAATTGAAGATGTCCACTTTCTCGCTTTAAATTACCAGCTCTTATAAGACTTTCATCAATAGTCAGATTATTTTTCTTGAAAGCATTCTTATAACCTTTTAACCTCTGCTTGGTTATTGAAAGGTCTTCATTCCCGCCAATAAAGGCTATCTGTTTATGCCCTTTATTTATTAAATGTTGTACAGCCATTCTGGCTCCATGTTCATTATCAATTATTATTGAAGTAACATCTTGAGAATCTATCATCCTACCAATGAATAGTATTTTTAATTTCTTATTTAAAACCTTATTAAGATGTTCGGGACTTTCTGAACTGGGAGCAATTATCAAACCGTCAATCTGTTTCTGTAATAACACATTTAAGTTACTT
>JADQBU010000424.1 GCA_016278435.1 Halanaerobiales bacterium | reverse complement strand
TGAAATATGTGTTCCCATAAAAGTATTTATAGGACACATCTACAATTTACTGGCTCAGGATGTAGATTATATTTATGTACCAAGATTTATCAGCATCAAAAAAGATATTACTTTTTGCCCCAAATTTCTGGGATTGCCGGATATGATTAAACATTCACTGGCTGAAGTAGAGGGGAAAATTTTAACTAATCATATTGAAGTAGAAAGTGATGATATATCTCACTATTCCAATTATCTTAATTTTACTGGGAAATTGGATATATCGCGCCGCAGGCTAAAAAAGGCTGCCAGAAAAGCCAGAAATGAGTGGTTTGCTTTCCGGGAAAAGTCGAGAAATGGAATGTTAATTGATCAGATAATTGGTGATAAAAAGGTTACTGATAGTAGTAACACAGAGTTAACTCTGGGGGTAGTGGGTTATGTTTATAATGTCTATGATTATTTTATTAGTATGGGTTTTCTTGATAAATTAAGGGATATAGATGTCCGAATACTTACTTTTGAGATGTTGAAAAACCAGGTAATAGAATCTGAACTTGAAAACTTTGATAAGAAGATGTTCTGGGAGTTTACCAATAAACTGCTGGGAGCTGGCTATCATTTTATTCATAAACCTGAAGTTGACGGAATAATACATATTACCGCTTTCGGCTGTGGTCCTGATTCTATTCTGGGTCCCTTTCTGGATGCTGAGGCCGATAAATATGAAAAACCATTACTGAGGTTAAGAATTGATGAACAGACCGGGGAAAGCCATTTGATTACCAGAATAGAAGCATTTACAGATATGATAAAAGCACAAAAATTAAAATAGGAGGAGATTCCGGTTGAAGGTTACTTTTCCCCACATGGGGTCACCACTGATTTACAGTAAAATACTGGAACTACTTGGACATGAAGTAATTATACCTCCCAAACCAACCCAGAAGACGATAAATCTGGGTGTAAAGTATAGTCCTGAATTTGCCTGTTATCCTTTAAAGGTACTCCTCGGTACTTATCTAGAGGCAATTGATATGGGAGCTGATACGGTTGTTTCCAGTGGTGGTAATGGTCCCTGCCGGGCCGGATATTATGGTGAGGTACATAAAAGAATAATTCAAAACCTGGGGCTAGATATTGATTTTATAATCTTCGATGAGCCTAAAAAGGAACTAAAAGGGTTTTATCGCAAACTAAAGAAGGTAAAGGGAGATAATTCCTGGCTGGATGTAATTAGAGTGATTAAAATTGTTTATAAACTTGCCGCAGCCAGAGATGAAGTAAATAAATATATTGAGCGAAACCGGCCTTATATCATAAATAAACAGCATCTTAATCAAATTAACGCAAACATTGAGAAGAAGTTTTTTGCTGTAAAAACTGAAGAGGATATTGTTAAAATTAAAGAATATGCTCTGGAAAAACTGCAGGGATTAGAGAAGGAAATTAAACCGGAAGAGGAGAAGTTAAAGATTGGGATTATCGGTGAGATCTATGTGGTTATGGAACCAGAGGTAAACTTTAATATTGCTGAAGTTTTAAATGATTTTGGGGCAGAAGTAGAATTGTCTCATTATATTTCTGACTGGATCAGGGAAAACTTAATTCCCATGTCTTCTCCTGAAGAAGATATTATGGAAAAAGGAGAAGAATTTATAGAAATTATCATCGGAGGTCATGCAAAACAATCTGTCGGCCATATTGTTGATTATAAAGATAGAGGATTTGATGGTGTTGTTCATTTGAAACCATTTGGATGTCTGCCAGAACTGGTTACTCAGAGTATGCTGGAAACTATATCTGACAAACTTGATTTGCCTATCCTTTCACTCTCAATCGATGAACAGATGGCTACAGCCAATGTCATGACTCGAATAGAAGCCTTTATAGATATGATAAAACAAAAAAAGTTTGAAAGGAGTATAAGTAATGGAAAACATGTATCTGGGTATTGATATAGGTTCTGTAAGTATAAATGTGATTGCCATTGATGAGGAAAATGAAATTATATTTAAGTCATACTGCCGAAATTCGGGTGAACCCGTTGAAATAGTAAAAAGTGTACTGGAAGAGCTCCAGGAAAAAATTAAAAACAAGTATAAAGTAAATGGAGTAGGGGTTACGGGTAGTGGTAGACAGTTAATAGGTTATATACTGGGTGCAGATGTAGTAAAAAATGAGATTACAGCTCATGCCACCGCTACTATTCATTACCAGCCAGATGTAAGTACTATCTTTGAAATAGGTGGTCAGGACTCAAAATTAATAATTGTTAGAGATGGTATAGTTACTGATTTTGCTATGAATACTGTATGTGCTGCCGGTACCGGATCATTTTTAGACCATCAGGCACAGCGTTTAGGAATAGAAATTGAAGAGTTTGGTAAACTGGCTTTAAAAGCGGAAAAAGATGTCAGGATTGCAGGAAGATGTACAGTTTTTGCAGAATCTGATATGATATCAAAACAGCAATATGGTTTTACTAAAGCAGAAATTATCAAGGGTTTATCTGAAGCCCTTGTTAGAAACTATTTTAATAACCTGGTTCGAGGCAAAAAAATAAAACCGGTATATGTTTTTCAGGGTGGAGTGGCAGCCAATGCTGGTATTAAAGCAGCCCTGGAAAAGGAAGTTGATGATGAAGTAATTATACCGGGAGATTATAATGTAATGGGAGCAATCGGGATTGCCATGATTGCCCGTAATCATATTCATAAAAACCGGATTGAAACCAATTTTAAAGGCTTTACAGTTACAAAAGATAGTTTTAATACAGATAGTTTTACCTGTAACGGCTGTCCGAACATGTGTGAGGTTATAAAAGTTAAAGCTAATGGTAAAACTATCGCCATGACAGGGGACAGATGTAATAAATGGTCAAATTCCGTACAGAATGATGATAAAATGCTGGGGAATACTGGAGCATAGTTATAAGGTAAGCCAATTAATAAAGGGGGTATCTTGATGGAGATATTTCAGGTTGATGCTTTTACGGATAAGGCTTTTGCTGGTAATCCAGCAGGTGTCTGTGTATTATCAGAATTAAAAGAAGATGACTGGCTGCAGAGTGTGGCTGGCGAGATGAACCTACCAGAGACTGCTTTTCTCCTTAAAAAAGAAGATGGTTTCAGACTGCGCTGGTTTACTCCGGAAATTGAGGTTGACTTATGTGGTCATGCAACACTGGCCAGTGCTCATGTATTATGGGAGTCAGGCAGATTAAAGAAAAAAGAAATAGCAAAATTTGATACCAATAGTGGTATTTTAACGGCAGAAAGAAATGGTAAATGGATAGAACTTAATTTCCCCATTGAAGAAGAAAAAGAGACAGAAGCTCCGGCCGAACTGATTGATTCTCTGGGAATAAACCCACTTTATGTTGGGAAAAACAGGTTTGATTACTTAATCGAAGTAGAATCCGAAGAGATTATCAAAAATCTGGATCCTGATTTTAGTTTAATGAAAACAGTAGATGCCCGGGGAATAATTGTGACCAGTAAATCTGATTTTTCCCGGTTTGATTTTGTCTCCAGATTTTTTGCGCCTGCAATAGGAGTAAATGAAGATCCTGTTACCGGCTCATCCCACTGTTGTCTGGGATACTACTGGGAAAAAAGACTGGGAAAAAGTGAATTTGCTGCCAGACAGCTTTCAAAACGCGGCGGTACTATCAGGGTTAAAGTTTCTGGAGATAGAATTATTCTGGGGGGACAGGCTATTACTGTCTTGAAAGGAGATCTGTTATATGAATAAAATTAACTTAAAGGAAAAGCTTACATACATTAAAAAACACTGGGATCCCAAAATTATTGCTGAAGTTAATGATATGCATGTTAAATTAGCAAAATTAAAGGGTGACTTCACCTGGCATTTCCATGAAAATGAGGATGAATTATTCTATGTAGTCAAAGGAGAACTGGTTTTAAAATTCAGAGACAAGGATGTATTAGTAAAAGAGGGTGAATTAATTGTAGTTCCCCACGGGGTAGAACATAAACCAGTTGCTGAAAAGGAAGTACATATTATGCTTTTTGAACCCAGAAAGACACTTAATACCGGTAATGTGGAGAATGAGAAAACTAAAGTGTCAGAGGAATGGATTTAGAAAAAATTGTAGGTGGTATAAATGGAAAAAAAGCTTGAGAATATCTTGAATAATGATTCCTGCAGAAACATAAGTGTTCTGGAGTTTTTCAGTCAAGCTGCTGTTATCAAAGTATATCGAGAGGGAAATTCTTTTATAATTCTGGGGGAAAGTGATCACATCTGGGCTTATATTTCCAGTAACAACAGGCAGGAATTTATTAAGTTAATACATAAATATAACTGTGAAACAAAATATTTTGCCTCAGTTGAAAAATGGATGTTACCAATTTTATTAAAACAACATGAACTGGATTGGGAATTAGCTACAGACCGTTATATCCTACCAGAGGATGTAGTAGTATCCTCTCCCAGGAGGAAGGTATCTGGGTTACAAAAATCTGATGCTGATTATATTTATAATTATTCTGATTATAAAAAATTTACATCTATTGAATATATACAGGAACGTATTGATAACGGGATAAGTGCTGGTATCTTTGAGGATGGCAAACTGGTTGCCTGGGGATTAAGTCATGATGATAATGCCCTGGGGTTTTTATATGTCTTACCAGAATATCGGAAAAAGGGTTATGCTCAGGATATAACCAGTTATTTAATCAAATTGAAGAGGAAAATGGACAAAGATATATTTTTGAATGTAGAAAAGGGTAACCATAAATCAGAAAGTTTGGTCAGAAAAATGGGTTTTATGTATGACCGAGAAATAAGTTGGATTAAGTGGAGATAACAATAAACAATAATAATAGATAAATCCAGGTAAGCTGAAAAGTGGGTGATTATATCAAAAAAACTGAAAAAATTTCTTTTTATTCTCATGCTTTCGGTGTGTTACTTGCTTTAATCGGAACTATAATATTGATTTACTTAACCCGGGGGAAAATGAGTTATTTAATTATCTCATTAATTTACGGTATAGCAAATATTATCTTATTCCTGGCTAGTTCGATATATCATTTCTTCAAACAGGAAGAAGGAGAAACTTCTTTCTGGCGTAAATTTGACCATTTTGCAATTTTTATTATGATTGCAGGTACATATACCCCTGTTTGTTTTGTCTATCTTTCGGGTAACTGGAAATGGTCTATTATAATATTACAGTGGTTACTTGTTCTGGGCGGGTTTTTCTTTAAATTCTTTTACCTTAAAGCACCCAGATATCTTTATACCCTGATATATCTGTTGATGGGTTGGATTGGAATTATTCCTATAAAGATGTTCATAAATTCTATGCCCACCAGTGCTCTGTTTTATTTGTTTGCCGGTGGTCTGGCCTATACAGTCGGCGCCTTATTTTATCTTATAAAAAAGCCAGTTAATTTATTCCATGAAATATTTCATTTTTTTATTCTGGTAGGGGCTTTCTTACATTATCTGTTGGTATTTAACGCTATTACAGGATAGTAAAGTCGAGAAATACTGTAAGATATCAAGGGGGTAAATTGTGAATATTAATTATGAGGTATTTGAAGTAGGTGAGGAAGAAGCGGTTAATTCCCTGATATCAAGGGTTTTCGACAAGTATATTGGCAAGGGGTATCCGCAAGAGGGTCAGGATAATTTTAAGCATTTTATTTCCCCTGATAATATCCGGGAACGTTTTAAAAATGGTACTGACTTTATTTTACTGGCTAAAGACAACAGTGAGATTATTGGTGTTATTTCTATAAGGAATAATGATCATATCTCTACATTATTTGTCGACGAAAGGTATCATAAAAGGGGAATTGCCTCAGAATTATTGAAGAGATCACTGGAGTTAATACATGTTAAAGAAAAAGGGATAGAGAAAATTACTGTTAATTCATCTCCTTATGCTGTTGAAATCTATAAGAAGATGGGTTTTAAAGCTACTGACAGTCAGAAATTAAAAGACGGGATTATATTTGTCCCGATGGTATGCAAACTTGATTAATTTTATAACTCTGGAGGAGGACCCTCCCCCAGAGAATAACACAACGGGGGGTGAAGATGTAATGAAGACATTGATTATTTATGATTCATATTTCAGTAATACTGAAAAGATTGCTCAGGCTATCGGTGCTGCTGTTAGTTCTTTAATCGAATCCCGTGAAGATGTTGTGGTGGTTAAGGTCGATAAATTGGAACAGGAACAACTACAGGGGATAGATTTATTGATAGTTGGTTCACCAACCCGTGCCTTTCGGCCGACCAAAGAGATCAATATTTTCTTAAAACAGATGTCAGAAAACCAACTAAAAGGTGTAAAAGTAATTGCTTTTGATACCAGGATTTCTACAGATGATACAGATTCCCGTATTTTAAATGTATTTGTTAAACTTTTTGGATATGCTGCCAAACCTATTGCAGATAAGTTGAATAAAAAGGGAGGAGAGCTTATTTTACAGCCCGAAGGTTTTTTGGTAGAGGCTTCTGAAGGTCCTCTAAAAGAAGGTGAAATTGAACGGGCAAAAGACTGGGTTAAAAAGGGATTAAACCAGTACATAGATTAAGTAAAAATAATAGAAATAATTATGGAAAATTTTCTTTCAAAGGGGGTTTTAGATCAATGTTCAGGCAATTACGAAGAAAAGATAAACAGCTATCTCAGGAAAAGACTAAAAAAATACTTTATGCAGGGGAATATGGTATCCTGGGTACAACTGGAGAAGATGGTTATCCCTATACTGTACCCTTGAATTATGTTTACACACCGTCCGGGATCTATTTTCACTGTGCACAGGAGGGGCACAAACTTGATAATATTAGATATAATAATAAAGTGTCTTTTACTGTGGTAAATAGCTGCAGAATAATGGCCAGCAAATTTTCAACTGAATATGAAAGTGTAATAATTTTCGGCAGAATATTGACTGTTAAGGGTGAAGAAAAGAAAGAAGCCTTAAAACAGATTATTTATAAGTACTCTCCGGAATATGAAGAAAGTGGGATTAAATATATTGAGAATTCCTGTGAAGAGACTGAAGTATTAAAAATTGAAATTGAGCATCTAAGTGGTAAGGGGAATGGAAGCCAGGGAAATAGAGGCTAATACATATCCTTAAGTAACATAGTTAAAATCATATAGTTGGAGGTATAATCATCAAGATAACTAATAAACAAGCCAGACAATTTATGTTATTACATCAGGGCTTATATCTACCGCGAAAATTAGAGGGGAAAGATGGAATATTATATTATTTCAAGAGGGTGGGTTCAATTCAGTTTGACCCCCTGGATAAAGTGGGTTGGAATCCAGATCTGGTATTACAATCCAGAATTAATAAATATAAACCTGTTTTACTGCAGGAATTGTTATATACAGACCGGAAATTACTTGATGGCTGGGATAAGAATAAGTCAATATACCGGGTGGAAGACTGGCCATATTTTGCCAGATACCGGGAAAGAGCTCGGGATAAATACAGTGAAAGAGTTGATATTAAGAAGATTATTCCCGAAATTCGTGAAAAGATTTCTGATATAGGGCCGCTTTCTTCTATTGATTTGAAATTTAATACCAAGGTTGACTGGTCCTGGGCTCCTACCAGAGCAGCCCGGGCAGCATTGACAAGTATGTATGAATGGGGTGAATTAATAGTCCATCATAGAATTGGGACAAGGATGGTCTATGATTTTACAGATAATAATCTGGCAGATGATATCCTTTCAGCTCCTGATCCCAATAAATCAGAGAAAGAATATTATAAGTGGCATGTTAAAAGGAGAATAGGTAGTATTGGTATGGTATGGGACCTGTCCGGAAGTGCCTGGTTGGGGATAAGAGGTCTTAAGAAAAAAGAGAGATCTGAAGCAATATCCCGTCTTGTAGAAGCAGGAGATCTAATATCAATTGAAGTGGAAGGCAGCAAATATTTGTATTTTATCCGTAAAGAAGAGGAAGGATTATTAAAAAGGGTAGTAAATGAAACCTTTCCGAAAGAATCGGCTGCCATTATTGCTCCCCTGGATAACCTGTTATGGGATCGCAGTCTTATAGAAGAAATTTTTAATTTTGATTATGTCTGGGAAGTATATAAACCTGTGTCTGAACGGAAATATGGATATTATGTATTACCTATCTTATATGGTGATAGATTTATTGCCAGGTTTGAACCTGAATTTGACAGGGACAAAAAAGCACTAATTATCAAAGACTGGTGGTGGGAACCAGGAGTGAAACCTACAGAAAAGATGCAGAAAGCCCTGTCTGTTGGTTTTAAGCAATTTTTAGAGTATCTTTCTGGGGAAAGGATCAAAGATGAAAGTGAAAAGCAGCAACTTGAGTGGTTGGCTGATATAAACATCTAGAAGCCGTTTATGAGGAAAGAAGGTTAGACAGTGAGGGGAAAGAGAATTGATTCAATCGATGAGTTACGAGGTTTTGCAATTGTATCAATGATAATTGTTAATTTCTTGGCTCATTACCCGGAGGCACCACTTTTTTTAAAACATACCCGATCTACAGGTTTTACTTTTGCTGATTTAGTTGCTCCTCTGTTCATGTTTATTCTGGGAATAATGTATCGTAAATCATTCTGTAAAAGGATTATTGAAGAAGGGAGTTTAAAAACTTATTTTCATTTTACCAAAAGATATGTTATCTTATATATACTGGGTGTAGTTGGGAATTTGGTTATAAGAAAATTTGTTATTTTCAGGTGGGGTGTATTACAGGCTATAGGATTATCAGGAATAATTGTTCTACCACTAATGAAAAGTAGTAGACTAATCAGGTTAACTTCAGCAGTGATATTATTATTCCTCTATCAGTTTTCACTGATTACTGAGATGAGAAAGGATATTCTTGCCTTCGCTCATGGGGGTCCGACTGCGGCAATTTCCTGGTCGACTATTATTTTATTTGCCTCTATTGCTGGAGATATGATAGATTTTAAAAAAATAATTGATGATGTTAAGAAGCTTTTTCTATTCGGGATTATTTTCCTGAGCAGTGGAATAATTTTATCCAATTATATTCCTGTCAGTAAACCACAGGTAAATATCTCTTATATAATTTTATCTGTAGGTTTATCGGCATTGTTACTTGCACTATTTTTACTGTTAAATGACCTGGCTTTAATCAAAATACCAACTCTGGGGCCGATGGGCAGAAATCCACTTCTTTTATATGGATTCCATTATTTATTAATAGCTGCTGGCTTTTTTCTAATTCCCGTTAAGTCCCCGGTGAGTATTATTTTCACAGGGGTTTTATTAATTTATCTTTTGTCTTATGGATTTGCTCGTTATTTAGAGAAGAGTAATTTTATTTTACACTTGTAGGATATTATTTCAGAGGAGAGTGAAAATGGAGGATAAATACAGAGGACTGATATATGCAATCATACCTACTTTTTTCTGGGCAGGTAATCTGGTTATTGCCAGAGAAATTTCAACTCAGATAGATCCCTATTCTCTGGCTTTTTTTAGATGGTCTATTGCACTATTTTGTTTACTACCTTTTGCTTTAAAGGAATTTAAAAAGGATATCAAGATAGTTAGAGAAAACTATATTTACTTTATTTTAACATCTTTAATAGGTATTACCCTTTTTAATACCTTTGTCTATATGGCCGGGAGAACGACATTTGCCATTAATCTGGCAGTAATAGTTACTTCTTCGCCTGTTTTCGTTCTGATATTTTCCAGACTTATTCTTAAAGAAAGTATTTCAATTAAAAAAATAATTAGTTTAATCATTTCCTTAAGTGGGGTTCTTTTGATAATTAGCAAGGGTGATTTGCTTAATTTGCTCCAGTTGGACTTTAGAATTGGGGATTTAGTTGCCCTGTTGGCTGCAATTACTTTTGCTCTATATACTATACTGGTCAGAAAGAAACCCGAAGAGATGAGTGAAAAATCATTCTTACTTTATACAATATTAATTGGGTGGATTTTTCTGGTGCCAATATTCGTGATTTTCAATAGCTTTCATATGCAAATATTATATAATGGCAGTATGATATTTAAATTGTTTTATGTAGGTCTTGGTGCCTCACTAATTTCGTTTTTCACCTGGAATAAAGCCATAAATATTATTGGTGCTTCAACATCCTCAATTATATATTATCTGACACCTGTTTTAAGTTCTATCATGGCTGTAATTTTATTGAATGAAGAATTTATGCTGTATCACTTTTTTAGTCTTTTATTGATAGTAATCGGGATAATAAATGTGAATGTCAATTTGAGAAAAGTTATTGATTACTTTAATAAATAAAGCAATTAAGGAGGATAATATGCTTGACAGTAGGTATGTTAAAGAGGAAAAACTGGAGATTGATGGTATTCCCTGTTTAAAATTTTCGCCCAGACAGACTGAGGAATTACTACCAGCTATTTTATATTATCACGGCTGGAGTTCAAATAAAGAAAATCAGAGATTTAAGGCCATAATTATGGCCAGTTTCGGTTATATTGTAGTTGTTCCAGATGCTTTACACCATGGGGAAAGAAATCCGATTGAATATAATGAAGAAAATTTAGAAAAATACTTCTGGGATATTGTTATTAATTCGGTTCAGGAGTCGAAGAAATTAATTGCCAGGATGTCCGGAAATAATTTAATTGATCCAGATAAGATGGGAGTAATGGGTCATTCTATGGGCGGATTTACAGCTGCAGGAGTATTTGTCGAAAATAAGAATCTAAATTGTCTGGTAAATATTAATGGATCATCTGCCTGGGGAGATTTTAATAGACTTTTCATTGAGAAAAATGATAAAGCCCCTGTTAGTTTTCAAGATGAAACAAAATTAGCCCGGTTCGACCCGGTCAATAATAAGGAAAAACTCAATTTACGTCCTGTACTTCTACTGCATGGGGATAGTGATACATTTGTTCCTATTGATAGTCAGAGGATATTTTATAAAAAAATAGCTCCACTTTATGAGCAGAATCCTGAGAAATTAAAACTGGTAGAAGTCCCGGCTATGAACCACTACATAAGTACCGGAATGCTGGAGGAAGGAATAAGATGGTTCGATAAGTATCTTTAGGATTTAAACTCAGTCTCTGTAACTTAATTAATAAGAATTACATATGATAACCTGGAAGGAGGTTTTCATATGGGTAATTATCCAGACAGAGACCGAGACAGGGGTCCAGGCAGAGGTAGAGACAGAGACTGGGATAGAGACAGAGATCGAGATTGGGATCGAGACAGAGACCGGGATCGGGATAGATACAGGGACCCCAGATATCCAGGTTGTCCAAGGTGCCCTGAATGTCCCCGTTATCCCGATTGTCCTTATCGACCTGACAGAAAAGGAACTGGACCTATAAAGAAATGATATATCCTTAATAATATATAGCTAAAGAGGTCTTTAGACCTTTTTAGCTCTACATACCAGGTAGAATCTGTTTAAAAGTTTAATTATTTCAGGAAAGTGGACAGGTTAAATTTACATATTTTTAGCAGCAAATTAGAGGATTAACTTGTTCAATATTTAATATATTAATTAGAAGAAAAATTTATCTTATCAAAAAAGTATAAATTTAAGAATAATTGAAAGGGGATGGAAGATGTATTCTGAAGAAAAGATGGGGAAATTTCTTGCTGACCTGGGTTCGAAAAACTCAACCCCTGGAGGAGGAAGTGCAGCTGCTTTAGTAGGAGCTGTGACTGCTTCAGTAGTCCGTTTTATTTCTAATCTTACAATCGGGAAAGAAAAGTACAGAGAAGTTGAAGAGGATGCCAGGGAAATTCTGGACCAAGCAGCCGGTGTTGAAGAAGAATTACTGAAAATGGTCGATGAAGATAGTGAGATTCTGAAAGAGATACTGGAATGTTACAAAACTGGAGATAAAGAAAAACTTCTAGCTATCAGTAAAAAAGCTGTACAGTTTTCTCTGGATATGACTACTAAATGTGTTGAAATAATGGAACTAGCTCTGGAAATTAGTACAATAGGTAACAGGATGCTGGCCAGTGATTTTGAAGTAGCTGCTTATCTCGGTGATGGGGCAGTTAACAGTGCTATAGCCAATGTTAAAATTAATTTAAAGGGAATAAAAGAACCGGACTATGTTAACGATATAGAGAAAAAATATAAGGATTTAAGTGAAAAAAGCAGTAAAATTAAAAATGAAATTATTGAAATAGCAAAATAGGGGAGTGATAAAATGAAACTATTATCAGGCAAACCAATTGCTGAAGAAATTGAAAAATGGTGTATAGAAGAGGTTGATAAACTTAGAAAAGAAAAAAACAGGGTCCCTTCCTTGAGAGTACTGCAGTATGGTGATGATGCAGCCAGTAAAGCCTATGTCAGAAGAATTGAAAAAAACTGTGAAAATATCGGCATTGATTTTGAATATAAGATATTTAATGATGATGAAGAAGGTTTTTTGGCCTCTCTTAAAGAAGCAAACGAGAGTAAGGAAATAACTTCTATTATGGTTCAACAGCCTCTTCCTTCTTCTCTTTCTCATGCGATTGAGATGATTAATCCGAACAAAGATATTGAGGGGGTCACCTCTGCTTCTTTAGGTAAATTATTTGCTGGATACAAGTCATTAATACCATGTACTGCTGCCGCTGTAATAGAGATTATTGATTATTATGGAATAGAAGTTAAAGGGATGGATGCAGTGGTAGTCGGCAGGAGTAATATTGTCGGTAAACCTGCTTCAATATTGCTGCAGAGAAAACATGCAACTGTAACTATGTGTCATTCAAGAACCAGAGACCTGGCCGGTCATATAAAACGATCAGATTTACTGGTTGCTGCAGTAGGTAGACCGGAGATGATCAAGGGAGATATGTTAGGAGAGGAAACAATCGTAATAGATGTTGGTACCAACTTTGTTGATGGTAAACTGGTCGGAGATGTTGATTTTGAGTCAGCCAAAGAAGTTGCCTCTCAGATTACACCTGTTCCTGGTGGTGTTGGTAGTGTAACCAATAAAATATTGATAAGAAATATTGTTGAATCTTTCAAAAACATATATAATGATTAAAGGTACATAAAGAATTTAATTAAAAAAATAAGGGGAGCTGTCTTGCTGATGAGACAGCTCCTTTAAAATTATTTTCCGATAAATTGTTGAACAAATATATAACCATATTTATCACTTTTTTTGATACCGATACCTATATGGGTGAATTTGGAACTTAAAATATTTTGTCTGTGTCCGGTTGATTTCATTAAAGCATTATGAGCGGCCTGAACAGACTGATTTCCGGCAAGGTTTTCACCGGCAGCCAGATATTCAATTCCATAATGATCCATCATATCAAAGGGACTGCCATAGGTAGGAGAATAATGACTGAAATAATTGTTCTTTACCATATCACCGGCCTTAATTCTGGCTACCCTGGCCAGTTCACTATCAACTTTATAGGGAGTAAGACCATTATCTGCCCGGGCTGAATTGACCAGTTTTACCATCTGCTGTTCCATAGATGATAAGTTCTGTACTGGTTCTACATCAGATGGGGGAGCCTCTTCCCGGGGGGGATTCTGGGTTGGCAATGGCTTTGGGGGATCCTGCCCTTCTTTAACAACTGGAGTAGCCTGAGAAGTATTAATACATCCTATCTGCCTGTTATCAATTCTGACAACATACCAGTTGCCTACTGTTCCCAGGTTTGCAACAACATCATTTTTGTTGAGAGTTGTTATCGTACGGGCTCCAGTATAAGCACCTGATTTAACCTCGGCCGTATCAGTTGTTATCTTGATATACCTGGCTTCTCCTCTCTGAAAAATTGAGGATGTCCTTGTTTCCTGTGTTCCCTGATTGGAACAGGAAATAAGCGCAAAAGAGACCAGAGCGATTATTACTACCAGTATTACTGGATATTTATATTTTTTCAATTTTAGCACCTCCTAGTCTTGTAACTTTATAATATTATAATTTACTGAATTAAAATACATTATACACCGGAGGGAGATAATTTATGGAATATATAAATCAATTGAAAGAAGATTTAAAAGAACTGGTTGACACGGAGAAGGCCGACTTTCTCCCGAAATTTTTTCAGGCCTATCCAGGCGGCTATGGAGAAGGAGATGAATTTATCGGGGTAAGTGTACCAGACCAGAGGAAGGTCAGTAAAAAATATTACAGGAAACTATCTCTTACAGCAGTTGAAGGGTTATTACAGGAACCGGTCCACGAATACAGATTGACTGCTCTTTTTATTATGATTCATAAATTTGAAAGGGGTTCCGGGGAAGAAAGAGAAGAGATAGTAAACCTTTATTTAAAAAATACTTCCTATGTCAATAACTGGGATCTGGTTGATTCTTCTGCTTATAAAATTCTGGGACATTATTTAATGGACAGGGAAAAAGATATTTTATATAAACTGGCAGAATCAGAAGACCTCTGGCAGCAGAGGATTTCCATGATTACAACCCTTCATTTTATCAGGAATAATGAGTTTGCTGATTCCTTAAAACTGGCTGAAATATTGCTGGAGCATGAGCATGATTTAATCCATAAAGCGGTAGGCTGGATGTTGAGGGAGGTAGGGAAGAGGAATTATCAACTGGAGTATGATTTTTTGAAAAAACACTATCAAAAAATGCCGCGGACTATGCTGCGGTATGCTATTGAAAAGTTCAATGAAGATGTAAGACAGAGGTTTTTAAAGGGGGAGATATAGATTTCTTGCGTACTTGAAAATATTAGTATTATCTCATACAATAATTAATGAAACAAGTATA
>JADQBU010000285.1 GCA_016278435.1 Halanaerobiales bacterium | reverse complement strand
CGGGGAATTAAAACATTTTCATTTATAGTAAAATCGAGTGACATAAATTCCTTGCTGCCTGTTATATAGGCAACCGGATAATGCTTTGCTCTTCTGATTAACCGCTGTCTATAATGAGATAATTCCTCTTCTTGCAGGGGATAATCAAACTTAACATAAAGGTCTATCCGTTCCATTACCAGGTAATCGGCGAGAAGCACTTCAGCATCCAGCCTGGGTTCTGGTATATCATGCCGGGCCAGAAATTCCTCTGCCTTTTTCAGTACTTCCTTAATATTCACCTCTACACCTTCTCCAGCTTCTTGATATTATCTTCCCTGATCAAATGTTCAATTATAACATCAAGGTCACCGTCCAGAACCTGTTCCAGTTGATGAACGGTGAGATTTATCCGGTGGTCACTTACCCGGCCCTGGGGGAAGTTATAGGTTCTTATCTTTTCACTCCTATCACCTGTCCCCACCTGGCTTTTCCGGGCCTCATCCCTCTCAGCCTGTTTTTCGCTCTCAATTTTTTCCCTGAGACGGGCCCTCAGGATTCTCATGGCCTTAGCCTTATTTTTATGCTGGGATTTTTCATCCTGACAGGAAACTGTCAGACCAGTAGGTTCATGGGTAATTCTAACAGCCGAATCAGTTGTATTAACACTCTGACCCCCCGGACCGCTGGACCGATAGACATCTATTCTCAATTCATTGGGGTCAATATCAATATCAACATCTTCTGCCTCCGGTAGTACGGCAACAGTAGCTGTAGATGTGTGGATTCTACCACTTGATTCGGTTGATGGCACCCGCTGTACCCGGTGAACCCCACTTTCATATTTTAAATATTTATAGGGGTCTTTACCCTCAACACTGAAGATAATCTCTTTAAAACCACCGATTCCAGAAGCACTGGCATTCATAATCTCGCTTTTCCATTTTCTGGATTCAGCATAGTGGTTATACATACGGTAAAGATCAGCTGCAAAGAGTCCAGCCTCATCCCCACCGGCCCCGGCTCTGATTTCAACGATGACATTCTTATCATCATCTGGATCTTCCGGTATTAATAACATGGGAAGTTTTTCCTCCAATTCTTCTTTCTGTGGAGTAAGTTCTTCCAGTTCCATTTCAGCCAGTTCTCTGATATCCTCATCTTCCCCGGCCTCAAGTATAGTCTCTGCTTCCTTTATCCCGGAAAGCACTTTTTTATATTTTTGATATTTATCTACAATTGTCTTAAGTTTAGCATGTTTTTTCAATAATTTCTGGTATTTATTGCTATCGTTCATGACCTCTGGGTCACTTAATTTTTTGTTAAGTTTCTGGTATTTCTCCTCTATTTTATCCAGTTTTTCGGTTAAATCACTCAACTGCGTTCCCCCTTTCCTCTTCCGGCAGAACTGCCTCTAAAGCTTTGATGGCTACCTCCAACATGGAGTCATCAGGTTCATTTGTTGTAAGTTTCTGCAGCCATAACCCTGGAGTTGACAGTATTCGGACCAACGGATTGCAATTATCTTGCCCGGCCTTCCTGATTACCTCATAAGAAACACCGGCAATTACCGGCAGCAGTAAAATGTGATAAAAAATCCTCTGTAATAATGGGGGACGGCCGAAAAAAGAAAAGAAAAATATACTGAGGATAATTACGATAAAGAGAAAATTAGTACCACAGCGGGGGTGTAGTGTAGTAAAAGTCCTGGCATTATCGATGGTTAAAGGCTTATCGGATTCATAATTATGGATTACCTTGTGTTCGGCCCCGTGGTAGGCAAATACCCTTTTAATATCCTGCAGGCGGGAAATAAAAAATATATATAACAAAAATGCAGTAATTTTAATCATACCTTCGATAACATTTAGTATTATATTATAGCTAATATATTTTTGAATCAGGGAAATTATACCGGCCGGTAATGCTACAAACAATAAGATAGCAAGACCGAAGGAAACTACAATGCTCAGTAATATTTCCCAGAACGAAAGTTCTTCCCCTTCTTCTTCAGCTACCACATTGGCAGAAAAAGTAAGGGCTTTTAAACCGATAACAAGTGAACTTAATAATGAAACTATGCCCCTGATAAAGGGCCATTTCAAAAAGGGAAATCTATTTCCCCTTAAATTTTCTTCCTTTAAAATAATATTGTCAGGGGATTTACGGACAGCAATTGCCATCCTGGTTTCACCTTTCATCATTACCCCTTCAATTACAGCTTGACCACCGTAATTTTTTTTATTCATATTGTACCACCTTCTTGTCTTTAAGTACTTCATGGCAATATCGACAGCGAGCTTCATAAACTTCCTGGGAACCGACCATAATGACTGGGTCATCATATGATGCCGGTTTGCCGTCGATCAATCTCTGTGTTCTGGTAGCCGGATCCCCGCAGATAACACAGATAGCATGAAGTTTATCTATATATTCTGCCCGGGCCATTAATTCCGGAACCGGAGTAAAGGGTTCTCCCCGGAAATCACGGTCCAGCCCGGCAACAATCACTCGTTTATTATCATCTGCCAGTTTTTCGCAGATTCCAACTATCTCAGGATGGAAAAATTGTATTTCATCAATACCGATAACATCGGTATCATCCGTAATTTTAGCAAACATCTCCTCTGGATGGTCGATGGAAATTGCTTCAATACTGTCTCCACTGTGTGAGACTACATCACTTTTACTATACCTATTATCAATCAAAGGTTTAAATACCTTAACCTTCTGCCGGGCAATCTTGACTCTTCTAATACGGCGGATAAGTTCCTCACTTTTCCCGGAATACATTGGTCCCACTATGACTTCAATCCAGCCACTATTACTTATTTTATACATGAAATGCACCTCACACTTAATAATTCAAAAAAAAAAGCAGAGCATATGCCCTGCGATTTTTTTATTCTTCCTCTTCTTCTTCTTCGGAAAATCCGTATTTTCTATTAAACCTTTCAACCCTGCCGCCTTTAGCCCCTTTACGTTTTTTGCCGGTATAAAAAGGATGGCAGCTTGAACAAACCTCAACCCTGATTTCTTCCCTGGTAGATCTGGTATGATAAACTTCGCCACAGGCACAGGTGACAGTAGTTTCTTTTACTTCGGGATGAGTATCTTTCTGCATTTCTTTCACCTCTTTCTCCCTTTTTTTACATAAAATCTCCTGAGCAATATTATAACACAGCCAGGATATAGTTTCAATAAACATTTTTCTTTGAATATTAAACAAAACTTTAATTTACTTCAAACAGGAGTTATCATTAAATAAAATTTTTTGGTTCATCTATTACTCACTAACCTATCAATTTATATTCTATTTACACAAAGGTTAGGTTAGTATTAGCTTCGTGACCGCGTCACAGTTCATATAGCAAAGATCAATAAATAAATCCCAAAAAATTTATTCAACACATCCTGCGATGCAACTCGATGTGCGAGTACTGGCGCTTACCATGCGTGTTAAATAAAGAGCGCCAGTGAGTTTCGACCTAATTTCTTTATAAATTCGCAAAGATTCTCTATCAAAAAATTTAAAATATTATTCAACACTCCCAACCCTGATCAGGAAACATCGGAAAGTATCTTATCCAGCACCATCAATAATTCTTCATTATCTTTAGTATTCTTAAGTTGTTTGATAATAGTTTCCATGACATCTATATCGTTTAAGTTTCTTACCTCCCGCCGCAGGTTCCAGATGGTCTTTAATTCACTTTCAGATAAAAGATCCTCTTCCTTCCTGGTACCGGAAAGCTGAATATTTAAAGCCGGGAAAATTCTGCTCTCAGAGAGCCTCCGGTCAAGATGCAGTTCCATATTACCGGTTCCTTTAAACTCCTCATATATAACATCATCCATCCGGCTCCCGGTGTCAACAAGTGCTGTAGCCAGAATGGTCAGGCTACCTCCTTCTTCGATATTTCTACCAGCCCCGAAAAATCTTTTGGGAAAATGCATGGCTGAAGGATCAAGCCCACCTGATAATGTCCGTCCACTGGGGGGAGTAGTTACATTTGTAGCCCGGGCCAGGCGGGTAATACTGTCGAGCAGGATTACTACATCATTTTTATGTTCAACCAGTCTCTTGGCCTTCTTCAGGACAAGACTGGCTACTTTGATATGGTCTTCTGGCTTTTCATCAAAAGTTGAACTGATTACCTCGGCATCAACAGACCTCGACATATCTGTAACCTCTTCCGGTCTTTCATCAATCAAAAGAATCATCAATTTGGCTTCAGGATAATTGGCAGAAATGCTATTGGCAATTTTCTTCAATAACACGGTTTTACCGGCCTTAGGTGGAGAAACTATTAATCCCCTCTGCCCTTTACCTATCGGAGCAATCAGGTCTATCAAACGGGTCGATATCTCATTGGAATGGTATTCCAGTTTAAGCCTCTCTTCCGGATAAAGAGGAGTCAAATCCTCAAAAAAAGCCCGGTCCTTGGATTTTTCTGGATTATGATAATTAACAGCTTCGATTCTTAACAGAGCAAAATACCTTTCATTATCTTTAGGCTCGCGGACCTGTCCAGAGACAACATCACCAGTCCGTAGTTCAAATCTTCTTATCTGGGATGCAGAAATATATATATCATCACTGGAAGGAATATATTTTGATGGGCGGAGAAATCCATAACCCTCATTGGGGATTACCTCCAGTACACCTTCAGCAAAAATGTGTCCACCTTTTTCAGTCTCCTTCTTTAATATCGCAAAAATTAAATCTTTCTTTCTCATCTGGGAATAACCGCTGACATCCAGTTCCCTCGCCAGTTTATGTAGTTCGGTTATTGTTTTTCTCTCCAGTTCACTAATATTAAGCAATAAAAATCCACCTTTCTAAGTTAAATTAATATTTTAAATTTCTATCCCCAATTTAATTAACAGATATACACCTGTAAAATAGGTGATAGTGATAAACAATGAATCCCAGCCGATGGTAAAGATTGTCCGCCGCGAACGGTAAAACAGGCCAATTAGAGCAATCGCACTCATCATCAGCCCCACCATGGCAGTTACAATATGGTCCAGACTGACTGAAGCCAGAATAAACCCGGGGCGGTAAAAAATATCTGCAAAAAATACGATAATCATATTAAATATATTGCTTCCCAGCACATTCCCGATAGCCATATTGTAGGCATTTATCCGGATAGCAGATATTGAGGCAACCAGTTCAGGCAGAGAAGTAGCTGCTGCAACCATGATCGTTCCCACAAAACTCTGCTGTAAACCAGTCAACTGGGCAATCTTATCACTTACAACTGTTAATCTTACCCCGGTCAGCACTATTATCAAAGCACAGAATAAAAATCCAGCTGCAGCTTTTTGCAGAGAAATATCAGTAGGAACAACATCCTTTTCATCCTCAGCTTTATCCAGGGGATTCTTCTTTTCATAGCGGAAAACCAGTCTGATTCCAATCAGGTAGACAAGTAATATTATGATACTATCAAGTCCGATTCCCATTATACCTACCTGGATTGATGTAAAATTATAAATAATAATACTGAAAACAACCAGACCAGAGAGTAAAATCCCCAGCAGTCCTGAAAGGATATGACTATAACGAACCCTGAGCATCAAAGGACCGGGGCCGTGTAATAAATCTGTAATTGCCAGTATCAGGAGATTAAAAGTGTTACTACCGAAAACATTACCCACAGCAATATCTGGAGCCCCTATTGTAGAAGAAGTTATACTGGTTACCAGTTCTGGTAGAGATGTAGCCATAGCTACCAGAATCATGCCGATCAGAGCCTGCCCGAGACCAGTTTTTTCGGCAATAATATCACCAAACCGGGCGAGATATGTACCGGATATTATGATTAATCCGGCCAGAACTAAGAAATTAACCCATAAAGATATCAATTTAGAGCTCCTTTCAAAATTTTATCTATTGTAATTATAAAGTTCAGGGAATTATTCAGAATAGTTCTTTGTGCGGGAGAAAACAAGCAGCCCCTTGAACAGGGGCATTTTTGCGAAGGATGTTAAAACAGACCTTAACCTTTTCCTTTACTACCCAGAAATTCTATTTTCCCCTTGACTGCTTCCCGGATTGCATCGCGCCCGGGTCCGCAGTATTTACGAGGATCATATAATTCTGAATCTTTCTTAAAGAGTTCCCTGATTTTTGACGTAAAAGCCTGCTGGAAATCAGTATTTACATTAACCTTGTTGATACCAAGGGAAACTGCATGTTTAACATCTTTTTCCGGCACTCCGGAAGCACCATGTAATACCAGGGGAATATCTACCCTGTCATTAATTAACTTTAACCTTTTAAAATCAAGTTCAGGGTCACCTTTATAAACACCATGAGCAGTACCAATAGCAACAGCCAGAGCATCTACTCCGGTTCGTTCCACAAATTCTTCAGCTTCTTCTGGATTTGTAAACTTAGCTTCCCGTTCATCAACAGAAACATCATCTTCATTTCCACCAAGCTTACCTAATTCAGCCTCCACAGTAACCCCGACACTATGTGCTGCTTCTACTACTTTACTTGTTAATTTAACATTTTCTTCAAAAGGATATTTAGAACCATCGATCATAACAGAAGAATATCCTTTGCGAATACATTCCATTACCTTTTCAAAACTCCCCCCATGATCAAGGTGGAGTGCTACAGGGATATCAATATTCTTTACAGCAGCCTGAACCATTCCTATAACATAATCGATACCTATGTATTTAATCGCACCTTCACTGGTCTGGAGGATAAGGGGTGAATTATATTCCTGTGAGGCTTCTACAATAGCCTGAA
Source organism: Halanaerobiales bacterium (assembly GCA_016278435.1). Taxonomy (GTDB): domain Bacteria; phylum Bacillota; class Halanaerobiia; order Halanaerobiales; family JADQBU01; genus JADQBU01. The sequence continues at coordinate 8,069 of JADQBU010000285.1, read as the reverse complement.
GAAACTCCATATTGTTTATATTAAATCCACCCACAGCATAACCTTCTTCGTTAGCACGGTCAAGAATCTCTTTCATTGGTACAAGTTCCATCAGCCAATTCCTCCTCCTTTATATATTTATCCAGGGACCACGGGGATTTTTATTAGCCCCTGAAGATGAATGTAATATTATTTCATCACAAATCTTCAATTTATCCAGATCTTTTTTCCTGGAGGCCGGTATAACTAATGTAGCGTTACAATTGTAACAGCCCAGTTCTATTTTATCTGAATAAAGTTCAATTGTAATTTCCTGATTGCCACATTCGCAGCATAGGTCTCCAGCTGCAGATATGTCATGTAAAATATCAAGAACATCAAGCATAATTTCTGGATCTACAAAATCATCAAAACCCAGGTCAGTGGCCATCGAATCCAGTTCCTGTTGCTGCCGGTCCAGTTCTTTCTTGATCATCCCAAAAGGACCAAAATAACCGAGATTCAGATTAGTATTAAGACAGACCAGGGTACTGAAATGGTTCCGGGACCAGAAATTTTCTTTCAAAATTACTGTAGTATGGGGGTAATCGCAGATAATACATTTATATTCTATAGCAATATGATTAGCACCCTTCTTACTGATAGCTGCTTTCTGGCTACCACATTCACAGTAAACTTCATACTTAGTGTTACCCGAAAGTTGAAAAATATTTATCTGGGTAATTTCCTGGCGTCCACACTGCGGACAGCGCATAGCAAACGCAGTCGACCGTTCAATTACCATCTCCTCACCTGATTAGATATCCTGTTAATCAGGTTTTCACCTCCTTTAATTTATCTATTCTGCATCCTATTTAAAAATCCTTTTTTTAAATTACATTTATTTCTAAGAATTAAAACAAAAATCTCCTTACCATTATTACCCAAATGGAAGGAGATTATAAGTTATATTTAAGTTTTCTTAAAATAATCGATTAATTCCCGGAAACTTCCCTGCCAGTCAGGGTTAATGGAATTGGTATTACGGTCTATTTTAAAATCATCGACAAGAAAGGTAGTAAAGCCGAGTTTGCCGGCGATGATATCTTCTTCCATATCATTCCCGATCATTATACATTCACTGGCTTTCAGATTAAGTTTATCCAGCAATTCCCGGAAAAAGCCGGGATCTGGTTTGCAAAAATGCATATTTTCATAACTGGTAATATAGCAAAAATCAGCAGGGTCAAGACCGGCCCAGCGTATCCTCTCAGTAATTGCAGCCCGCGGAAACAGGGGATTGGTTGCAATCACCAGATCGTAATCAGCCTTCTTTAAAAGATTAATCAGCTGTTCTGCCTTATTATCCAGTTCAAAATGATTTTTTAAATCAGGAAACTTATCACGGTAAAAGTTGTCAAACCGGCCCATAAGTCCCTCTTCATCATCAATCTCTACCATTTTCATAAAAGAATCAGTAAAAACATCTTTGTTGGTTCTTTTCCCATCATTTTTTATCATATCTGTAGTTGATTTCATCAGTTTCTCTATCAGAACTTCAGGTGGATCAATATTGCAAAATTCCCCGGTCAGCAGCCTGAAATATTTCTGCAAAAACTCATCCATATCAATCGGGAGCAGAGTACCATCAAGATCAAGAAAGACTGTAGTTATATTATTGCTTAAAATCCTCCATCCCCCCTGTTATTCATGAATAAAATGTTTAAGTTCTTTGATTCTGGCCAGGCGTTCTTTATCCTCGAAACAGGAACTAAAAGCATCTGTCTCAAATTCACTACTATTACGATAAATAGCCTCTTTTATTAACCCCACTGCCCGGAATGATTGTTCAGCAATGCCCAGAGCAATTTTCTTGCTCTCACGTAGAAGGTCCCGGGGTGTAACAACCTTGTTAACCAGTCGTTTTTCATAGGCTTCTTCTGCATCGATAATATTACCAGTAAATAGAACCTCTTTGGCCTGAGCAACTCCAACAATTTCAGGAAGACGCTGGGTTCCATCAAAACCAGGAATCAACCCCAGACCAACCTCAGGCTGGCCAAATCTGGCCCTGGTACTGCCAATTCTAAGATCACAGGCCAGGGCAATTTCCATACCTCCACCCAGAGCATAACCATTTATGGCAGCAATCACTACCTTACTGGACTTTTCTATCATATTACAGATTAAATGACCTTTTTTCGAAATAGCACAGGCCTGCTCTGGACTGAGTTTTTCCAGCCAATCAATATCTGCACCAACACAAAAAGACTTATTACCCCGGCCGGTAATTATCAAAACCTTGATGGTTTCCTCGGCAAAGGCTTCTTCCAACTTTTTCTTCAGACAATCAAGTAATTCCTCATTATAGGCATTTAAAACATCAGGACGGTCAATAGTCATAATCGCAATCGGGGGAATATGCTCTAAACTAACTAACTGGCTCATTTCAAACCTCCTTGAAGGATATAATCACTTTTTTTTCTTATTTTCCAGGGATGCAGCTATAAACCCTGTAAATAAGGGGTGTGGCCTGTTCGGCCTGGATTTAAATTCAGGATGAAACTGAACACCTACAAACCATGGATGTTCCTCTAACTCTATAATCTCGACTAATCTTTCATCAGGAGAAAGCCCCGTAAAACTTAAACCTTTTTCCTTTAACTGTCCCCTGTATTCATTATTTAACTCATAACGGTGCCGGTGTCTTTCATAAACAATTTCTTCACCATAACTCTCACTGCTGATAGAATCCGGCGGCATCTTGCAGGGATATAGCCCAAGCCGCATTGTTCCCCCCATATCTTCAATATCCTTTTGCTCAGGCATCAGGTCAATCACCGGAAAGGGGGTAGCAGGATTAAACTCAGAACTATTTGCACCGGTTAAACCGACAACATTACGGGCAAACTCAATTACAGCACACTGCATTCCCAGACAGATTCCAAACAACGGAATACCCTGCTTGCGAGCATATTTAATGGCATTGATCTTACCCTCTATCCCGCGGTCTCCAAAACCACCAGGTACAAGGATTCCATCAACATCCGAAAAATAATCCGGAAAAGAAACCTCTTTTTCCAGGTCTTCAGCATAAATCCATTTAATCTTAACTTCAGTATTATTGGCCACCCCGGAGTGCTTTAAGGCTTCACAGATACTAATATAAGCATCGGGCAATTCTACATATTTACCAACAATTGCAATGGTAACTTTTTGGGCCAGGTGCTTGATATTTTGAACCATCTGCTTCCATTCTTCCAGCTGCGGCTCATGTACCTTTTCCTGAAGTTGTAATCTCTCAACCACAATATCAGCCAGACCCTCTTCTTCATATAAAAGAGGTACTTCATATATACAATCAGTATCAATACCCTGAATTACAGCCTCTTTTTCTATATCACCGAAAAGGGCAATTTTATCCCTTACTTCCTGGGTCAAACTACGGTCAGAACGGGAGACCACAGCATCAGGTTGAATACCGATACTCCTTAATTCCTTAATACTGTGCTGGGTAGGCTTGGTTTTCAATTCCCCTGCAGTTGACAGGTAAGGAACCAGTGTACAGTGCAAATAAAATATATTCTCTTTACCAAAATCACTTTTTAACTGTCTGATGGCTTCAATAAAAGGCAGGCTCTCAATATCTCCAACTGTTCCCCCGATCTCGGTAATGACAACATCGACTTCATTCTCTTTAGCCACTCTGGTTATCCTGCTTTTGATTTCATCAGTAATATGGGGTATAACCTGAACCGTAGCTCCCAGGTAATCCCCTCTTCTCTCCTTACGGATGACTGACCCATAGACCATTCCGGTGGTAACATTATTATTCTGGCTTAAATTTGTATCGATAAAACGCTCATAATGCCCTAAATCCAGGTCGGTTTCTGCTCCATCATCAGTTACAAAGACTTCCCCATGCTGATAGGGGCTCATCGTTCCTGGGTCAACATTAATATATGGATCAAATTTCTGGATACTAACCTTCAATCCCCTGCTTTTTAGTAATCTACCGAGAGAAGCAGCTGTTATTCCTTTACCCAGGGCAGATACAACCCCTCCAGTAACAAATATATATTTAGACATAGTCTTCTACCATCCTTTCTACATCTGGTCCGGTGCACTTATTCCCAGTAAATTTAAAATGTTTTTTAATACCTGTCTGGTGGCCAGAACGAGATAAATCCGGGCAGCACTCATCTTTCTATCATCTGTTATAACCCGCCGCTTATTGTAAAATACATGGAAAGCATTGGCCAGTTCATAAGCATAAGTTGTCATATAGTGAGGTTGTCTCTTTTCCGCACTCAACTTGATTTCTTCAGGATACCTGGCCAGGAGCTTCATCAGATCTATCTCTTCTTCACTCTTGAGAAGAGTAAGATCGCTTTTTTCTTTTAATATTTTTTCTCCCATTAATTCATCATCAGCATTCTCCAGGATACTCTGGATACGGGCATGGGCATATTGAATATAGTAAACAGGATTATTATTGGACTGTTCTTTGGCCAGGTCAAGATCAAAGTCAAAATGGCTGTCCGTACTACGCATAATGTAAAAGTATCGCGCAGCATCCTGACCTACTTCTTCCACTACATCCCTTAAAGTAACAAAACTACCAGCCCTTTTGGACATAGGAACCTTTTTGCCTTCTCTAAGCAGTGTAACCATCTGGACCACAACAACTTCCAGCATGTCCGGACTATAACCAAAAGCTTCAACCGCGGCTTTAACCCTGGGAATATAGCCGTGGTGGTCAGCCCCCCAGATATTAATTAAGAGATCAAAACCACGCTTAAGTTTGTCCAGGTGATAGGCAATATCTGCTGCCAGGTAGGTCGGAGACCCATCAGATTTGATAACAACGCGGTCTTTATCATCACCAAAATGTGCTGATTTAAACCAGACAGCACCATCTTCCTCATAAATATAACCTTTTTCCGTCAATAGGTCAACTGCCTCTTTTATTTCCCCTTGATGTAGGTCACGTTCACTGAACCAGGTATCAAATTTAACACCAAGCCCATTCAGATCTTCCTTGATCAGAGTCAGCATTTTATCATATGCAAACTCGCAGCAGATTTCCATTTGTTCAGATTCCAGTTTAGCAAGCAGACTATCTCCATATTCTCTCTTTAAATCCTGCCCAACATCCTTAAGATAATCTCCAGCATAGGCATTTTCCGGTAGTTCAGCATCCTGTCCCAGAGCCTGTTTGTACCTGACCAGAGTTGATTCACCCATAATATCCATCTGACTTCCAGCATCATTTATGTAATATTCCTTTTCAACATCATAACCAGCAGTGGACAGCACCCCGGCCAGAACATCTCCAACAACAGCTCCCCGGCTGTGCCCTACATGTAAAGGACCGGTTGGATTGGCACTTACAAATTCTACCTGAACCCTTTGACCACCCCCGGCATTAATTTTTCCATACTCTTTTCCCCTGGACATAATCAGGTCCAGGGTCTTATATAACCATTTCTTATTAAGGGTAAAATTAATAAATCCTGGACCGGCAATATTATAATCTTTTACCAGTTCACAGGAAAAATGTTTCATTATCGATTCAGCAATCTGCCGGGGAGAACACTTTAAAATCCCGGCCATAACCAGGGCAATATTTGTAGCATAATCACCATGGGATTTTTCTCTGGGCACCTCAACATCTACTCCCGGTATATCAACATCATGGTCTTCTGCAGTAATAACTTCTCTCAGGGCAGTTTTTAGATCCTCTTTAAGTTTATTCTCAACAAATTCTATCATATTATTTCCCAAGATGAAAAGCCCCTTTCTTTATATATTATTTCCAGGAAGTTTATAAACTAATCTAATCTAATTTCTCTTCCAAAACTAACGGCTTCTTCGAAGTTTTTCAGGCTAGTGAAATTATATACAAAACAACCCATTTTTTCCATTTGCTCCATTATCTTTTTTAGAGCACCGGTTGTTCCAACTAACCTGGATGTCACAAAGGCAATTGTTTTTTCCCCCATTGTACGTTTGCAGTTCTGCAAAAAAGGAGCTATATCTTTTGCAGGCCTACCACGGAATAATCCTTTTGTTGGACTGCCGACAAGAACAAGATCATAGACACCAAAAACAACCGGTTTGTTGGTCTCACCTGTACCCCTCAAATCAACCCGGTGGCCATTTTCTTCAAGACCATCCTTGATTCCCCGGGCAATCTGCTTGATATTATTACCACTGCTTGAATAGATAATCAATACTTTACCCAAAAAATCATCCCCCTTATTCCATGAAAATTATATCATAGTTTAAGTCTTTTTTACAATTATATGCAGGACTTTTTTTAGTTACCCAGAATATTAAGTATATATTGGTAAAATTAACCAAATTTAGAGAGGGAGGACTTTTATGGAAAGTGAGAGGAAATTAGATTTTGAAAATTATAACAATAATTACAACCAGCAGCTTATAAGTGAATGTTTTCATGAAGTTCAGAATATATTATCGGTTATTCAGGCCAATACCCAGGTACTGGATTCACACCTGGAAAAAAAAGAGAGTTCTGAATGTAGGTATACAAAAAACATTTTAAAACAGTTAAAATTTATCAATGAAATCACCAGAAATTCACTACATTATGTTCATAATCAAAAAACTTTCCCTATTTCAATCAGGATCGATGAAATATTTAATGAGATCAAGTTTATGTATATAGGTGATTTAAGTATAAAAGGAATAGATTTTGAGGTAAATTTTGAAAAAGAAATACCCGAATTATATATTGATTACTACAAGCTCAAAGAAGTTCTCATAAATTTAATAAACAATGCTGTAGAGGCAGTTGTCGAAGATGGCAATATTACTGTAAATGCAAAAAAAATATCAGCCGATAAATTTATGATTAAAGTCCAGGACAACGGCTGTGGTATCAGTGAAAATAATATTAAAAAAATATTTGAGCCGCTGTACACAAACAGAAGCAATGGTACTGGACTGGGTCTGGCAATCACCAGAAGATTGATCAACAAAATGCAGGGTGAAATTAAGGTAGAAAGCAAACCAGACCATGGAACAACTTTTTATCTAATATTACCTGTAGAATACCAAAAATAAAAAAATGAAAAAAGCAGGTAGAGAATTCTTAAACTATTCTCTCCTGCTTTTATTATTTAAGATAAACCCAGTTTCTGAACCAGTTTATTTTTGGGAGCATACCCTACAACTTTATCTTTTTCCTTACCATTTTCAAATACCAACAGTGTTGGTATACTCATAACTCCGTATTTGGCTGCTGTCGCCTGGTTTTCATCTACATTCAATTTACAGACCTTTAGCTGGTCCTCGTATTCCTGAGCAATATCATCTACAACCGGGGCAACCATTTTACAGGGTGAACACCAGGATGCCCAGAAATCAACAAGAACAGGTTTGTCAGCCTTTAATACCTCTTTACCAAAATTTTTATCATTTACCTCTACTGGTTTACTCATCATGTATTACCTCCTGTTTTATTATTTCATATCTTATTATAACTCATTCACAATTTTTTTAAGTAAAGTAGCTTACAATTTTTAAAATTATTTTTCCAGAAATACAGAATAAGCTAAATAAGTATTATAGACATCAACCTTACTGACCAGTTCAAAGGGAGAGTGCATGGAAAGTACAGCCGGTCCGGCATCCAGGACATCCATACTATAATTAGCTAAAAATTGAGCGATGGTTCCTCCGCCACCCTTATCTACCTTACCCAGTTCTCCAATCTGCCAGAGTACTCCGGCTTCATTTAATAAGGACCGGATCTTACCCATAAACTCGGCCGTTGCCTCGGAAGAACCTGCTTTTCCCCTGGCTCCTGTATACTTGGTCAATACAATCCCCTTGCCAAGATAGGAAGAATTGTTTTTAGCATAAACATCTGCAAATCCAGGATCAAAAGCTGCATTAACATCTGCAGAAAGGGCTTCTGAATTACTTAGAGTTGTACGTAAAAGCAGATCATTATACTGACTATGGCTTAAATTAAGCATTGAGGCCACAACATTTTCAAAGAAGGTGGACTGCATTCCTGTGCTACCCATACTACCGATCTCTTCTTTGTCAACAAGCAGTGTTACAGCGGTATATTCAGG
>JADQBU010000170.1 GCA_016278435.1 Halanaerobiales bacterium | reverse complement strand
AGCTGCTTGATATTGCTAACTCCAGACTGGGGACCCGCTATTTATTCGGAGGCCTGGTGACCGGGGAGAAACCTTTCAATGAAGAACTTTCCCCTGATGATCCGGGTTGGTACCAGGGCGACCATAATCCTATAAAACGTGAGATTAACTCCGGTATAACGATGACCGTCAGTGTTGACGGCAAGAAATTATTTCAGATGGCTGCTAAATCGGTAAAATCTCTTTCAGAAAATCTTAAAGGTAATAATCCAGATGAAATCAATAATGATATTGATAAGATAGATGATGCTCTGGGTGAATATTTATCAACAAGAGCTGAGATTGGAGCAAAGATTAACCGGCTTGATCTGGTAGAAAGCAGGCTTGATAATCAGATTCTTAATTTAAAGGGAGTAAAGTCAAAAAATGAAGATATTGATATTGCAGAAACTATAACCAATCTCAAGATGGAAGAAAGTGTTTACCAGGCCTCACTTTCTATTGGAGCCAGAATCATTCAACCTACTCTGGTAGATTTTCTCAAGTAGGGATAGTAGATGAGAACTCCACAGCTTGTAATTAATCAACAGAGTACTGTAATTAACTTGAGAACCAGGGAACCTGAAATAGAGGTAGAGCGGAAGAAGCCTTCTCTGGAGATAAGGCAGCTTGCAGGGAAACTGGAGATTAAAAGCAGTTCGGCCCGGGTTGAGGTTGATAGTTATCCTGCCCGCTATGATCTTGGGTATAAGAATAGCCGGGATATAAGCAGAGATATTGCTGCTAAAGGACAGCAGGCAGTCATGGCAGCTGTGGCCAGATATGCTCAGAATGGGGACTGTCTGATGGATTTTCAGCATAATAAGGCAGCCGATATCGCTGCTGAGGAAGCCTCGTCTAAACCAGTTGAGATTGGTCTTAAGTTTAAGAGGGGGCCGGTTTATCAGGTGACACCTGCTCAGAACAGTATCAGGTATGAGAGTGGAAAAACCGAAATTGAGGTTGGAGGATTGAATGAGCTCAATAGACCATATATTGAGGTTAACCGGGGTAGAGTCGAGGCAGGAATAGAGCAGTATGCGGACATTGAAATATCGGTCCGAGGTGGAGTATTTGACCGCTCAGTGTAGATAAATTGTGCAATCTGGATGTTTAATAACAATATGGTAAGTAAATTATTACTATTGATATAATAAGATTAATCAGGATTATTCTTCAGTCTGAAAATGGGAGTGAAAAATTATGGAAATAGAAACCAGGGATTTTGGCATGGTTGAAATAGATGAAGATAATATTATTAAATTTCCTCAGGGAATACCGGGATTTGTTGATTGTCGGGAATTTGTTCTCTTGCCACTGGGTGATGAATCTCCTTTTATAGTTATGCAGTCAGTCACAGAACCAGGACTGGCCTTTATAACCATGGAACCGTGGAGTCTTGTCAGTAATTATGAGTTTGAAATCAATGAAAATATAGAAAAGATACTGGAGATTGAGGAACCAGGAAAGGTCACTGTCCTGGCTATTGCAACCTTTAAAGATAACATTGAAGAGATGACCGTTAATCTGGCGGCACCACTGCTTCTAAATATGGAGACCGGTATGGGTAAACAGGTAATTCTGGATAGCGAAAAGTATCCTGTCCATTTTCAGGTGTTTCCCAGTAAGGTAGAAAAGGTGGCGGAATAGATGCTCGTTTTAACCCGGAAGAAAGATGAAAAGATAATAATTGGGGATAATATTAAAATTACCGTAGTGGAAATTGAAAACGGCCAGGTGCAGCTGGGCATTGAGGCTCCGGATGAGGTTGAAATTCATAGGGAAGAGGTTTACCGGCGGATCGAGCAGGAAAATATCAAGGCTGCTGGTGAAAAGGCTATTGGACTGGATCAGTTGAAGGGATTAAGATTGCAAAGAAAGCAAGAAGATGATGTAAGAAGGAAATAATGGTCAGGATAAAAATGAAGTAAAATGATGATTTTCCAAAGATAAACGTCGATATTTATGTTTAATTCTATCAGAAAGACTTACATCTGTATTTAACAGGTTTATTAATTTGAGATAAATGTCGATAATTAATAATGAAGAAATAGAAATAAGGAAATTCAGATAAGATAGATATTCCTGGTTTAGTAACGATTATGGTCCTGAAATATTAAAAGGCTATACTTGCTTCAGGATGGTAATGGTTACTAAAACATAACGATTGACAGTAAGGGCGTACGACTTACTGCCAGTCTGGAGGATAGTAACCAGACAATACTCCGGGCAGGGAGGCCTGGAGATAACAAAACTTCAAGGAGGAGATTTTTAAATGAGAATTAATACAAACATAGCTGCATTGAATTCTTACAATCAGCTGAAGAACACCCAGAGTAATCTGTCTAAATCTTTAGAAAGGTTGTCATCTGGTAAAAGAATTAATGGTGCTGCTGATGATGCTGCCGGACTGGCTATCAGTGAAAAAATGAAGGGTCAGATTAATGGATTGAACCAGGCTCAAAGAAATGCCCAGGATGGAATATCAATGATGCAGACTGCAGAAGGTGCTTTAAAAGAAACTCATTCAATTTTACAGAGAATGAGAGAACTTTCAGTCCAGGCTGCTAACGATACCAATACTGCTGCTGATAGAGCAGAAATTCAGAAAGAAATAGACCAGCTTGTCGAAGAAATTGACAGGATTGGTAATACCACTGAATTTAATACAAAAGAACTGCTTAATGGTGGTGCTGGTTTAGAAGTTAATTTTGATTCGGAAACAGTAAATGGGGCTACATCTGATTGGATTAGCGTAACTGGAGGTAATGCCAAGACAAGTACTGGTACTGATCTTAATATTACTGAAGCTACTGCTGCTTCTGCTGCATCGACTACTATAACTGTTGCAGCTACAGCAGGAACTCAAACTGTTTCAATAAATGGAACTTCAATACAGTATACTGCAACAGGAACTGCTAGTACTGATGCATCTGCTCTGGCTACTGCAGTTAATGCTGCTGATCTTGGTATTACAGCTGCTGCATCTGGGGCTGATTTAACCTTAACAACTGATTCTGTTGGTTCCGCTTCAGAACTATCTATTACTGCGGCTACTAATGATCTAACTGCTGCTGCTGTAAATTTAGATACGACCGGTGCTGATGCATCAATTACTTCTGCTGATCTTGGAACAGATTATGTTGCCAGTGGTAATACTATTGAATTTACCGGTGGGAATTATGAAGGATTAACATTAAAACTCAATAGTTCAGTTATGAGTTCCACAGCTGCAAGTAATGATGCTCAATTTGATATTGATGCTAACAATACTGTTTCCATGCAGATAGGTGCCAATAAAGGGCAAACCATGAGTGTTTCAGTTAATGATATGCGGGCAGAAGCACTCGGGGTCAATGCCATTGATGTTTCCAATGCTACAAATGCCAATGAAGCAATTTCTACAATTAGTGACGCCATTGCTGAAGTATCCAGTGAGCGTTCCAAACTCGGTGCCTATCAAAACCGTCTAGAACATACAATAAACAATCTCAACACTGCCCAGGAAAACCTGACAGCAGCTGAATCCAGAATCAGTGATGTTGATATGGCCAGAGAGATGATGAGCTTTACCAAGAATCAGATCCTCAGTCAGGCTGGTACAGCCATGCTGGCCCAGGCTAATCAGCTGCCACAGGGCGTACTGCAGTTACTCGGTTAATGTCAATCTAAAACAAAATATCACAACAATCAAAGCCGGCCGGCTTCTGCTGGTTGGCTTAACTTTCTTAAAAGGAGTGAGGGAGGATGGTAGAGAGAGTTGAAGGCATTGACCGCATGCAGAGTGTTAATAATATAAAGTCAGCTGATAACAGGAAAGATATTAATAAGAATGATGAAAATAAATCAAATAAAGCTGAATCCCGTAATTCGGTAGATGAAAATGAATTATCGTCTGATAAATTAAAAAAAGAATTAAAAGAAACGATAGAAGATATGAATAAAATTGTAGAAACAGTAGAAGAAAATCTTTCATTTAAATTACATGAAAAGACAGATAGATTGATGACCCAGGTAATAAATATTGAAACCAGAGAAGTTATCAAAGAGATGCCTCCGGAAGAGATGCTTGATCTGGCGGCCAGGATTCACAGGATGGTCGGGATCATAATTGATGAGGAGGTTTAGGAAGGAGGGTTAATCATGGCAGATTTATCATTAGATGGTCTGAGCAGCGGTATCCCTACCCAACAAATAATTGACCAGTTAATGCAGCTGGAAATGCGCCCAAAAGAGAGTATGGAGGCAGAGATATATGAATTACAGGCCCAGAAAGATGCCTGGAGGGATGTCAATTCCCGGCTCGATTCCCTGGAAAAAAAATTGACACAGTTAAAATTATCTTCTACCTTTAATTCCAATAAAGCCACCAGTAACAATGAGGATATTGCCACAGCTACTGTAACCAGTGAGGCAGCAGCCGGCAGTTATCAAGTAAATGTAAATACCCTGGCTAAAAGCCTCAGGATTGCCTCTGATAAACAGGTCGATTCTTCCAGTGAGCTGGGGCTCTCCGGTGATGTTGTTATCAACGGAAAGACTATAACTATTGCAGCAACCGATAGTTTGACCGATATAAATACAAAGATAAATGAAACCAGTGATATAGGTGTTAATTCTTCTATCATCAATGATACCCTTGTCCTGGAGAGTAAAGAAACCGGGGTGGATAACAGAATTGAATTTCAGGACAGCAATAATGTCCTGGCTGATCTGGGTTTAATAACAGGCAGTAAAACCAATCTGGCAGTATCAGCAGATCTAACTGCTTCCAGTCAGCACAGCAGTGGCGATTATCCTGTCTTATCACTAAATGACGGTGATACGACCAGCTGGGGGAATGGTGATGGCTGGAATGATGATACAGTAAATGATTTTTCCAATGACTGGGTCCAACTTGATTTTAATTCAGTTAAGACTCTTGATCAGATAAAAGTACATACACTTGATTCTGCTCAATATCCAGCTTCGGAATATGGTGTGAAGGACTATGAGATCAAGTACTGGGACAGTGACAGCGGCAGCTGGCAGACAGTGGAAGAAGTGACAGACAATACTGAAGGCACCGTAACAAACAATTTTTCTGCTGTGGAAACAGATAAAATTAGAATTAAGATTAATGATTCCAATGACAGTAAGTATTCCCGTTTAACAGAAGTAGAGATTTATAACACACAGGAACAGTATAAGAACATCCTGCAGGGGGCTGCCGATGCCGACCTGACTATCAACGGTGTTCAAGTAAATAGTTCATCAAATACGATTTCTGATGCAGTTACAGGTGTTAACTTCAATATAAAGGATACAGGAACAGCCGAAATTAATGTAAGTAGTGATACTGATAAAGCTATTTCAACAGTAAAGGCTTTTGTCGACCAGTACAATAGTGTCATGGATTTCATTAATAGTAAAAGTAGTTATGACCCGGAAACGGAAAAAGCAGAAGTCCTCCAGGGGGACAGCACCCTGATGAGGCTGCAGATGCGGATCAGGAGTCTTTTTACAGAAAGGGTAAATACTGATAGTGATTATAGTAGTATTTATTCAGTTGGTATCTCGATAGATAGGGATGGAGTAATGTCTCTGGATACAGATGAATTTAAAGAAGCCCTTAAATCAGCACCGGATGAAGTTATGAATTTATTTAAAGCTGAGAGTGATAGTGAAGGCTTTGACGGAGTTGCAACCAGGCTTGACAGTTATCTCGATCAGCTTATTCAGATCAATACAGGGACTATTCCCAACAGACTCGATTACTATGATGAACAGATTGAAAGGGTAGAAGAAGATATAACAGATCTCGACCGCAGACTGGAGTCTACCCGGCAGAGATATTTAGAACAGTTTACAGCCATGGAGCAGGCAATATCAAGAATGCAGCAGCAGCAGAGCTGGATGATGAGTCAATTAGCCAGTTTAGGCAGTGGATCCAGTGGTTCTGGTTTATTGAGTAGTTTATAGGGGGATTTGCATGCAGCTAAGTATAGGAATGATGGTAAAAAATGAAGAAAAATATTTAGATCAATGTTTAACAAGTCTACATCCAGTACTGGATAATCTTGATGCTGAATTGATTATAGTAGACACTGGTTCAGATGACAGTACTGTTGAAATAGCTAAAAAACATACTGATAGAGTTTATTTCCATCAATGGAATAATAATTTTTCTGAAATGAGAAATAAAGTTATCGGTTATGCCCGGGGAGAATGGTATTTATCTATCGATGGAGATGAAATTGTTGAAAATCCCCGAACTATAATTAACTTTTTTAGAAGTGATAAACATAAAAACTTTAATACAGGACTTATAAAAATAAAAAATTTATTCCGGGAAGATGATAAATCCAAATTTGCAGAATTTAATGCTCCCCGTTTATTTAAAAATGATAAAGATTTTCATTTTGAAGGTGCTGTCCATAATCAACCCCAATATAAAGGGCCTATTATCAAACTTCCAACTACACTAATTCACTATGGCTATATTTCTACAGATGAAGATCTCATGGAGCGTAAATTTAACAGAACAAGTAAAATATTAAAAGCTGAACTAGAAAAAGACCCAGGTAATATTTATTATCGATATCAATTAGCAGTTTCCTATGGTATGTATAAAAATTTCGAACAGGCCCTCTCTGCAATCAGGAAGGCCTATAAACTTGTTAAAGAAAATGATAAACCGGGAAGTTATATGTATGTCCTTACTTATTTTGCTAAAATGCTAATTGTAAATAAAAAATATAATGAGACTGAAGAGCTATGTGAGGAGGCTCTTAAACTTAAGGATGGGTATATAGATCTTTATTTCTATCTTGCTTCTGCCCGGATGAAACTTAAAAAATATGATAAAGCCCGGGAAAGCTTTCTTAAATATCTTGAATTAGTTGATGCCTATAATAACGGGAACAAACAGGTGGATAGTTCAAATATAATATATACTCTTGGTGATATTGATTATGCTCATTATTATTTGAGTGTTATATTTATGAAGAAAGAACAGTATAAAAAGGTTTTAAAGTTTGCAAAAAAGATAAAAGATTCTAAAATAGCAAGAAGCATATATGAAAAAATTATTAATTCCTATTTTGAGCTAGAAGATTATGATGGTCTAAGCAATTATTATCATAATTATGTTAGTGAGGAAAACAGAAAAGTTTTTCTGGGCGTACTGGAGAAAATAAATTTGTCTCGAACAGATCCCATTAAATTTGCAGGTTTTTTTACAGATGAAGAAAACAACTATGGATTGTTAAGTAGATTTAGAATTATGATTGAAGATGGAAAAGAAGCAGATAATACCATTTTGGATTTAATATCTGAGTTGGACTTTAATGAATTACCCAAATATTATGCAGATATAATTTATTATCTATTAATTAATAAGAAATCAATCAGTAATTATATAAATGATTTGCAAGAAAGTGTTTTTCAGAAGTATCTTAATTATTTACTTGAGAAGTATAATGAAGATTTTATTATAGTAACTTATCAGTATTTAATGAGTAATGAATTGGTTGATTTATCAATTAAAACTGCCAAGATATTTAAATCACTGGGAAAAACCTTGATTTTATCGAATGGCCTTGATGAAGAAAAATATAGAAATGTCTTCAAAAATTATATTAATATAGGAACATATTATATTAATTCTGTATATACTGATCAGGTTATAAACAATGAGAAAATATTTAACCTAAAAAATAATGAGGAAATATTTTTATTATTCATGTTTAAGGCAGAAAAGATTAAAGATAAAGATAGAGTGAATTACATTAAATATTTAAGGAAGGCTCTGGATGTTTATCCAGTAATGAAAAAAGGTATTGAATTTATTTTGGATAAAATTAATAATGAAAGTCCTGATTTTAGAGATGAACAAAGTAAAATAAAAAGTCAAATTGAAAATCTAATTAATAATAATCAACTGGCTGCTGCAAAAGAATTGGTGGTCAAATATGAAGAAATCATTCAGAATGATATAGATATATTTACGATGAAGTCGGTCATTGCAATAATGGAAAGCGATTTTGGACGGGCAAAAAACATTATAAAAAATGGATTAGAAGTAGAAAAAAATAATGCTGATTTATTGTATAATCTTGCCTATATATATGAAGTAGAAGGCAATAAATCTGATGCACATCAATTATACCGTAAAATTATTAAGATAACTGAAGATGATGATTTAATCAATGAGATAAAAGAAAAGTTAGATAAAGTTAACAACCAGGGGAGTAATTCTATAAATATCGAAAAAAACTCTAAAAAGGAGATATCTTCAGTAGAGCTGGATAAAGAAATAGCAGATTTATTCAAGAATCAAGAATATGAAGAGATAATTGACAGGGTAAAGAAATTAAACTCACTCCGGGAATATAGAGAAATAATAAGTATTGGGGAGTACTGGCTAGATAAAGTAAGTACAGCGACCGGATTAATTTACTTTTTTATGGGAACTGCTTTTAACGGTCTGCAGATGTATGATAAAGCTATGTCTTATCATAAAAAAGCCCTAAAATATGACAAGAAATTGGCTGATATCAAGAACGGTAAATCAATATATCAGAAAAAATATGATGAATATAAAACTAAATGCCTCTCATGTAATAGTTCCGGTTATAAAATTATCAATGTCAGCAACCAGTCTATATCAGAAAATAATAGAGAAATTATTAATCCATTGAGAATCTGGGTTAAATGTAAGAAATGTGGTTTGATTTATGCAAACCCTATTCCTTCTGAAAAAAGCCTTAATCAATATTACTCAATAATCGCTGAAGAAAAGTTTGGGGGGATATACGGGGATATTGATAATAGGTTTGAATTCTTAGTTAATCTCTCTAATACCAGATTAGCTAAAATTGAAAAATATATTAAATCAGGAAGAAAACTTTTAGATATTGGAGCAGGTGTAGGGATCTTTGCCGGAACAGCTGAAAACAGGGGCTGGGATGTTACAGGACTTGAGCTAACCGAGGAAGACTGTTTATATGCAAAAAAGAATTATAATATAGATTTAATTCAGGAAAATTTCTATAATGTGGACTGGGATCGACAGTTTGATGTCATAACATTATTTGAGGTTATTGAACATCTAAGGGAACCGGATAAGGCCCTGTTCAGAATTAACAAGATGTTAAAAGATGATGGATTATTTGTACTGGCTACACCAATTTTAGATAGTTTATATGGAAGAAAAACCAAAGAGAAAAATGTTTTCTGGAATGTTGTAACTCATTTAACTTATTTTGATAAACAGGTTTTATCAGAACTACTCGAGAAAAATGGTTTTAAAATAATTGAAATAAATATGTCAAAAGAAGGAATGGGTAGGATGGAATTTTATTGTAAAAAAATATATTAAATATTTTATTAAAAATATACTAAAATTTAGTTAAAGTTAATAGGTGATGTAAGTGACACAAAAATTAATGAAAAAAATCAATAATAGAACTGCTATTATAGGGATTATTGGTCTAGGCTATGTAGGTCTTCCACTGGCTTTTGAATCTGCAAAATCTGGATTTAAGACTATTGGATTTGATATAAATAGTGAGAAATTAAATAAGATTAACCAAGGAAAGAGTTATATTTCTGATGTTGATAGCCATGAACTAAATTTAATTGTCAAGAATAAAATTTTTACGGCAACACATGATCTGTCATTACTTAAACAAGTAGATTGTGTTTTGATATGTGTACCTACACCCCTTGATAAGTATTATCAGACTGATATTACCTATATTGAACAAACTGCCGGTGAAATAGTCAAGTATTTACATAAAGACATGTTAATAATTCTGGAAAGCACAACATATCCGGGGACTACCGAGGAGGTTTTAAAACCCATTCTGGAAAAAAGCGGATTAAAAGGAGGACAAGATTTTTATCTGGCTTTTTCTCCGGAAAGAGTAGACCCGGGAAACAGTTTTTATAATGTGAAAAATACCCCCAAAGTAGTTGGAGGAATAACAGAGGTAGACACAGATATTGCATCTTCTCTTTATAGAAATATTATTGAAGCAGAGATTCACGAAGTATCAAATCCTATGGTGGCTGAAATGGAGAAAATACTGGAAAACACTTATCGTAATGTTAATATAGCACTTGTAAATGAGATGGCGCTTGTCTGTGATAAAATGGGGATAAATGTCTGGGAAGTAATCAATGCAGCAAAAACCAAACCCTATGGTTTTAATGCTTTTTATCCAGGTCCTGGTGTAGGTGGTCATTGTATACCCATAGATCCATTTTATTTAACCTGGAAAGCAAGGGAGTTTGATTATCACACCAGGTTTATTGAGCTTGCTGGTGAAATAAACAATTTTATGCCTGAATTTGTACTGGAGAGGGTAATGAAAATATTAAATAAATTTGGTAAAGCC
Source organism: Halanaerobiales bacterium (assembly GCA_016278435.1). Classification (GTDB taxonomy): domain Bacteria; phylum Bacillota; class Halanaerobiia; order Halanaerobiales; family JADQBU01; genus JADQBU01. The sequence goes on along the minus strand of JADQBU010000170.1, from coordinate 4,765 downwards.
TTGAAAAATGCTAATATTTTTGTTCTGGGTATAGCTTACAAAAGGAATATTGATGACTCACGGAAATCTCCGGCTTTAAAAATAATAAAAAAACTTCAGGAGTATGGAGCCAGTATTAAAATCAATGATCCTTTTATACCTGAAATTGAAATTAAGGGTGAAAAATATTATTCAGTTCCAGTTGATGAGTGTAATCTGGCTGAATCTGACCTGGTTATTATTACAACAGATCATTCAGTTTATGATTATGAATTTATTAAAAATAATGCGAAATATATTTTTGATACAAAGAATGCACTGAGTGATATTAAGCAGAGGCATAATATCGAGTTATTATAGTTAGGATTTAAATTTAATCAATAAATAAGAATAAACTTATATGATTGGAGGTAATTTTAATGAAAGGGCAGAAGGCTTATCAGCAGTATAAACGGGTACAGGTCAAGACAGCCAACAGGGAAAAGCTTTTACTCATGCTCTATCAGGGCTGTGTTAAATTCCTGAGGCTGGCCAAAAAAAGTATTGAAGAAAATGATATTGAAGGTGCCAACAACTATATTGTAAGATCACAGGATATTATCCTGGAGTTAATGAATACACTCGACTGGGAAAAGGGTGGGGAAATAGCCGATAATTTATATAAACTCTATGACTACATGAATAGACAGTTGATTTCAGCGAATATCACCAAAGATATTGGGAAAATAGAAGTGGTGGAAGAATTAATGATGGAATTACTTGATTCCTGGCAGCAGATAATTAAGAGGAAAAATATGGAGAAGGAAGAACCTCAGCTCAATCTTAAGGGATAAAATTTATTGAACAGATAGGAAGGATAGATTATGAAGTTATATATAAATGAAAACAGATTAACTGAAAGCAGTTGTGCTCTGGGCAAAAATCAAATTTTAATGAAGGTTGAAGAGAGTCTAGATGATGAGATAATTGATAAGATATATCTAGATGCTGTTGAGGTTTCTCTTGCCTATTTTGAGGAAAATACTATTGCATTAAATGAACTTGAAACTATCCGATTTGTTAGTAAAAAAATGGAGGAGTTAATTAAAGAGACCCTGCTTGAAGCAAAAGAATATTTGCCCCGGGTACAGAACGGTTTAATAGAAGTAATTGATTTATATAGGCTTGATGAGATATCTAAAGCCAGTGAGAAATTGGTTTACTGTCTTGAAGGTTTAGAATGGTATATAGAGGTAATGAGCAGTATTTTAAATCTGGATAAAAATGACAATGAAAAAGAAGAGAACTTACTTATCCAATTTAATATATCAATGACTACAGCCATGGCAGCTCTTAAAAAGGAAAATTATCAGTATCTGGCTGATATTCTGGAAGTCAAGATTATTGATTATCTGAAACAGTTCAATGAGGTAAATGATAATTTGCTTCAATGCTATTAAATCTTGATTAAGGAAGTGAACATTAATGTCCGGAATAAGTGGAATTAATTCATATCCAGGTTATATGAAAATACCAAACCGCTCTATCAAGATAAATAACAGCAATAATACTTTTTTTATCAATTACAGGGGTAAAAATAAATCTGTTAAGATTAACCCAGGAGATTATACTTTGACAGAGCTTACCCATGCCATCCAGAAGGAAGTAAATAAATTATTCGGCATAGGTAATGTTAAAATTAATTTAACAGGTTCTGGTTCAGACCGGTTAGTCCAGGTCAGTGATAGTAAAATATGAGCAACCTACTGGAATTATATAAAAAATTATATAACTTAACAGAGAAGCAAAAGCAGGAGATTATCTCCAGCAATTATGATAAATTACTGCAGGTACTGGATGAAAAGCAGCAGTTGATGAATAAGATTAATGAGATTGATGTCCAGGGCTACCTGCAGAAGCAGGATAACCCTCCTCAAGCTTTACAGGAACTTTCCTCACTTCTGTCAAAATTAAAGGAACTTGAAGATGAAACTGCCGTACTTATCAAGAAAAAATATGGTGATATGAAAAGCAAATTGAAAGAGATAAATAAGAGGCAGAAAAGCAGAAAAGGCTATCAGGCCAGCAGTAAATTTGAAGCCAAGTTTATTGATAAGAAGGGGTAATATCAGATTTTCTAAAAGGGTTAAATACTACTTGCTTCATAGTAAATTCAGCAAATAATAGCTAAATAAATTGAACTTTAAGAGTCCGTCTATTTCCCGTAATGACGGGCTTATTTGATTCAAGAAACCTTTCTTTAATGCAGTATAAATTTCTCTTCCTTAAAGTCAAATTCCTTTAATAAGACTACCCAAAAAGATAGTCATAAAAAGGAAGGATTTTTTTAATTTATACTGAATTGTTTAACTAGGAGATGATATTTATGAGTGAATTACAACTGGTTTTAAAAGAGATTAATGGTCTGCGCCAGGATATGAATGAACGCTTTGATGAAGTTGATAAAAACTTTGATGAAATTGATAAACACTTTGATAAAGTTGATAAACGCTTTGCAGGTGTAGATAAACGCTTCGAAGAAATGGATAAACGTTTCGAGAGCATGGAAACTCGTTTTGATGAAGTTGATAAAAACTTTGATGAAATTGATAAACACTTTGATAAAGTTGATAAACGCTTTGCAGGTGTAGATAAACGCTTCGAAGAAATGGATAAACGTTTCGAGAGCATGGAAACTCGTTTTGATGAAGTTGATAAAAACTTTGATGAAATCGATAAACACTTTGATAAAGTTGATAAACGCTTCACGGGTATGGATAAGCGCATTGCAGGCATTGAAACACAGCTGGAAGAGATTAAGGGTCAGCAGGATGAAAATACCAGTATGATCCAGGCTCTACTGGACAGAACAGAAGAACATTCTGCCTATTTTGATAGTATTGAATTACGCATAGCCGAGATGTCAGGAAATATTAAGGAAATGAGTAGAAAGATTAATACTCTGACCCGTAATGTTGCCGAGAATATGATTGATATCACTGAGTTAAAAGAAATAGTTAAAAAAGAACAAATGCAAAAAGAAGAAATGGTCTAGTAAAATTTTTATTTTCTTATTTACTAATCCTGGCACAGCTCTCTACATGTCCGGTATGGGGAAACATATCAACACATTTAACCTCATGTACTTTATAGTCACTTTTCTGGAGTTTGGCCAGATCTCTGACCAGGGTTTCTGGGTTACAGGAGACATAGATAAGTTCCCGGCAGTTGAGCTCTATTATTTTATCCAGGGCATCCTTATGAATTCCAGGCCTGGGAGGATCGATAATAACAAGATCAGGTTTTTCATTAAGTATATTCAGTTTATCTCCAACATCTCCTGCAATAAAAGTACAATTGTCCAGACCGTTTAAATTTGCATTTTCCCGGGCAGTATCCACTGCTTCTTCCACAACTTCGATCCCGATAACTTGGGCAGCATCCTGAGCCATTACTATTCCTATAGTCCCGGTCCCACAGTAGAGGTCATAGATAGTTTTTTCATTAATCTTACCGGAAAATTCTTTGACAGTTTCATATAACTTTTCTGTCGCTCTGGTATTAACCTGGAAGAAAGAAAAAGGCTTAACTTTAAACTTTAAACCCATTAGCTCTTCAAAGAAGTAATCCCTACCGTAATGAATAATCAGTTCATCACATTTAACTGCATCAGCATAGTCATCATTTATTGTCTGCAGGAAACCGACCAGTTTACCCTTAAAGTTCAGTCCTTTAAGGTTTTCAACTAATTGCTCCAGTTCCGGTTCGGCCTGAGAGGTTGTTACCAGATTTACCAGTATTTCTCCTGTATTTAAGCCCTTACGTATAATTAGCTGCCGCAGGTAGCCTTCTCGTAATTTGACATGGTATTTCTTTAACCCCAGTTGTCTGAAAAAAGTGATTACAGTTTTTAAAATTTTACGGAAATCCTCATCAACAAGCTGGCAGGTATCAACGGTAACCACATCATACTGTCTGCCCCGGGGATGCATACCGAGCTGTAGTTCTCCACCCTTTTTTAAGTCTCCAAAACTGAATTCCATCTTATTGCGGTAGGCAAAAATATCCGGGCTGGGTATTATACCCAGATACTGGTAATCACTGATTCCGGCCCGGTCAAATAACTCCTGTACTTTCTTTTCCTTTTTTTCCAGCTGTATTTTATAATCGGTAGTCTGCTGGCTGCAGCCGCCACACCTGTCATAATGATTACATAAAGCTGTGTTAGTCTCTGAATTACCCACTTTTAATTCCTCCCTGAAAAAAATAATGTACTATCTTACCCTTTTAATTATCTACCGTTGTTTATTATTATAAAGGTATAATTCCTGCTGTCAAGTCTCAGCTGAATAATTAACAAAAACCCCTCTGATGGCATAAACCGTTAGAGGGGTAAATTTGTTTCCTGAAATTTTTGAGGTGTTTTCTTAAGTCCTGCAAAATTTATAGCTAGCTAACACTCACTAATTAAATTTATTGGTTGTGATCGTTAATACTGACCTGTTTTGTAGAAAGTCTGTGGATAATTAAATTGCCCCGGCTGAATTCGGGAAGAAAAGGATTGGACATGTTCCAGGGCCTGATTTATTACTTCAGTGTTGGCGATCTGGGTTTGATTCCAGTTGCGACTTTCGATTATTTTATGCCATTCCTCTACTAAACGCAGATGGTCCTGTGTCATCTGCTCCAGGACCTGCCTGAATTCCGGAGAAGTGGCTTCCATATTTTCAAATGTGTCATCTAAAACCATATATTTTAAACTGTTAATACAATCATTAACCATGCTGAATGAACTTATCTGCTGGTT
>JADQBU010000292.1 GCA_016278435.1 Halanaerobiales bacterium | reverse complement strand
AACATATCCCCAATTATATCAGCTCCCACATAACCGGAAACTGATGGTAAAATATGAATGCTTCCCCTGTCATTGATCTTAATTCCCAGCTCTAGTGGAGATATTTTCAGTTCACTGGTAACAAGAGGCACATAAGGTGTACGGGCAATAGAAGCTGTTTCCAACCCCAGCAGGGTATGCATCATAATCGTGTTACCGACCACTGTTACCATCATAATATCTGCTCTGTCTATTTCATTATCTTTTGTCATTTCCTCTATCGCATTATTTATTCCGTCAATCAGATCAGATTTTAAGTTCTTTACTCCATCTTCATTCTGAACTGAATAATTAATCCGGGAAATAACATCTGCTCCGTACTTTTTTTGCGGATTATAGAGGGAATATACATCAACCTCTTCCCCTGTATTCAAATCCATCAGGTAAAGGACAACGGTTGTGGTCCCGATATCAATTGCAATACCGTAAAGTTTATCAGTAGTGTCTCCAGCTTCCATCCGGATTATTTTTTTATTACAACTGGTTACAGTAATATCGGATTTCTTATCCAGTTGATTAAAATCCAGTAAACCATCATAAAGTGTATCATCCAGAGATAGTTTACTGAAAATCCTGCTGGTAAAATCTCGTTGATCTTCCAGTGAAGGTTGATCGATAGTCACCAGTTCCTTCTTATATTCAGGATTCAGAGCAGTTTCAGTCACAAGGCCGGTCGTTAAAATCTCAATATCATCTGATTTTTTAACTTTGACCTCCATATCACTATTGATCTCTGTTAGGCAGGCCAACCTTATACCATCAGCCAGTTCCTGTTTATCGAGTAATTCCTGTTCCTCTAAAGTAATATTGTCTTCACCTTTGATTAATTTAATCTTACATTTTCCACATATACCCTGTCCACCACAGTATGAATTTATCTCATAACCGTGGTCAAAGAGGACTTTGAGCAAATATTTTCCTTTATCAACTTCTATGATCTCCTTCTCATTATTCTGCCAGATTGTTAATTTGTATGACATTATTCTCACCTCCAACATAAATATATCAAATTTAATATTTTATTAAAATAAAGTAGTTTACCAAAAATATATAATTTCCTGCTATTAGAAAAACTGGGTATTGGTTCACTTCATCCCAATACCCAGATTTTTCTTATAATCTATCGTCATTCATACCTACAATTTACCTTTAGTATTCTGAAGGCATTTCATTTAATTGTTCAAATGTAAAGACAGGCCCATCTTTACAGACATAATAATGGCCGATATTGCAGCGACCACATTTTCCGAATCCACAGGACATCCGCATTTCCAGAGTAGTAATAATATTTTTCTTCTCTATACCCATTTTCTTCAGTTCTTCAGTTATGAACTTGATCATAATCGGAGGTCCACAGGTAAAGAACAGGGCATCCGGAAGTTCACAGTCAAGTTCTGATGCCAGTAGTGTGTGGGGAAAGCCAACACAGTGTTCCCAGTCATCACAGGGATTATCGATTGTATATTTAACGACTGTATCCGGCGAATTTTCCCACATGGCGTGATCATATTTAAAGAGGGCATCTTCTGGTGAACGGAAGGCATGCAACATCTGTACATTACCGAACTGATCCCTCTTACTTTCATCAAGAACATAGTTTATCAGTGACCTTAAGGGAGCAATACCGATACCACCACCGATAAAGACCAGGTTCTTGCCTTCAGCTCTCTCAACAGGAAAACCATTGCCGTAGGGACCTCTGATACCAATAATGTCCCCTTCCGCGAGATTATGCATTGCACTGGTTACCCTTCCTGTCTCTTTTATTGATAGTTCTACATACTCCTGTGTTGGTGAAGAGGCAAACCCAAAGGGAGCTTCACCCTTACCAAATACTGTAACCATCATAAACTGACCGGGGCGGAAGGAAAAAGAATTTCTTACATCCTCATCTATAAATTTAACCCTGTAAGTTTTAACATTTAAATTTGAGCCAGTTTCCTGGATTACTTCAATAATTTCTGCTTTATTGGGTTTCATTTTATCTTTCTTCATACTATTTTCCCCCCTCCTCTTTTAATTCATTTTCAACCAGTTTTAAGGCACTCCTGATATCCAGATGGACAGGACACCTTTTTATACATCGTCCACAGCCAACACAGGCCAGCTTACCGTAGTTTTCAGGGTGATAGGAAAATTTATGCATAACCCGCTGTCTATACCGCTTATCTTTGCTATTACGCGGATTATGCCCAGAGGCATGCTTGGTATAGAGAGAAAACATACAGGAATCCCAGGCCCTCCATTTATCTTCACCATCTTTATCCTGCCAGAAGAAACCAAAGCAATAACAGGTCGGACAGTAATAGGTACATACCCCACAGCCCAGACATTTTTCAGCAATTTTTTCCCAGCAGGAAGCTGCAAATGCAGCTGCTTCCGGAACAGGCACCGGCAGGTCGATTTCAAAATTACTATCTGCCATTCCATTACGCCTGTTATCTATTAATTCTGCAAGTTCCTCTTCATTTCCACCAGGTAAAGATGTGAACAGTGATTCCAGTTCCTCGTCCATTACTTTTAAGAAGTACTTTTCTCCCTCTTTATAGAGATAGGCCTGAGCAGAATCATGTTCAACCGGGTCAATTCCTACTGTATCACAGAAACAGGTCGGCTCCATTTTAGCACAGGAATATCCTATAATAATTGTTTTATCCCTTCTGTCCTGATAATAAGGATCAACAGGCTCATCCAGGAAAACATCATCTATTACTCTGACTGCTTCAATATCACAGGCCCGGGCCCCTAAAATGACAATCTTCTTATCCGGGTTTTCTTCGATACTCAACTTTTCATTGTAGGGAAGTATACACTCTTTTAGCGGTACATCTGCCTGGCAACCCAGGGTAATTTTGCTTATATTGTCTTCATTGATCGGTTCAAATACAACCTTGTCATCCTTTTCGTTTAATACCGGGGCATATAGTAGATATTCCCGGCTTAATTTCTTCAAAAACTCCTCAAATTCCTTATTATTTGCAGTTTTTATGCTCATTTATTTTTTCCACCCCCTTAATCAATGAAGCCCGGTTGACTGTCATCGGGATTATAATCCGAGAGCAGGGTTTTAGCCTGGGGATCCATTCCCGATTTGAAATTATATATCTCTTCAGCATAACGGCTCAGGTGTGCAGTTAAAGCCCTGACATCTATATCTTCAGGACAGGCTACTTCACAGGCTCCACAATTGATACATCTTCCCGCCATATGCATCGCCCTCATCAGATGGTAGGTAAAATTATCTTCGGGGTTTGTCCCCTGCCCTACCCATCTGGGTTGATTGCTGTCGACGAAACATTCTTCACAATAACAGACATAACAGGCCTGTCTGCAGGCATAACAGCGCATACAGCGTGAGAATTGATCAACAAAATATTCTTTTCTTTCTGCTGTGGACATCTCTTCCAGTGTTTTATCCAGCTTTAATTCAGGAACTTCTCCTTCTTCTCCTACTGTATAATCAGAAAGAACTGGATTACGGACTTCACATTCATTACAGGCAGTATTATCAGTCATTCCCGGACAATCATTAATACCGATTATCACAACATTGTCTCGTTTCAGCATATCTTCACTTAAATAACTGGCAATTGCCCTTGTATCACATGGTTTAGCTACAATTCCAGTCTTACTATCTTTATAGTTTAGTAGGTATTTAGCCAGCATCATATTAGATTTTTCATTAAAAAGCAGTTTTTCAACTTCCTCAGGGCTGGTGATAAATACCGGTGTCATTTCTTCAGTAAAATCGGCCTTACCATACCCGATAACCCTTTCTACAGTTTCCTCTTCCATTAATTTACGGGCTATTTCACGTATTTCATCAATTTTATTTGCCACTGACCAGCCCTCCTTCTTTAACACCGAGTCCTTGCCAGGGACCAACTTTTTTAATATTATTAACAACTTCCTCAACTATCCCGCCAAACCTTTTCCCTTCGGAAGCAGAACACCAGGTAAAGTTAATTCTTTCTTCTTCAATACCGGAAAATGCTAATAGTTCTTTCAGCATTACAAACCGGCGCCTGGCGTACATATTACCGTCTATATAGTGACAGTCTCCCGGATGGCATCCGGATACCAGTATTCCATCAGCCCCCATTTTAAAGGCCTTGATAATCAGCAGAGGATCGATTCTGCTGGAACATGGCACCCTGATTACCCGGATATTGGGAGGATACTGTATTCTACTACTACCGGCCAGATCGGCCGCTGCATAGCTACACCAGTTACAGAGAAAAGCTATTATCTTCGGTTCAAATTCATTCTGCTTATTCATTTGCTATCCCTCCTGCTGTATACATTACCGGGCCCTCAAGGATTGCTTCCATTTCATCAACAATCTGTTCATGGCTGAACCCGTTGAGATTAATAGCATGTGAGCGGCAAGCAGCATTACAGTTACCGCAGCCTTTACACAGAACGTTATTAACCTGGGCTATACCTTTTTCTTCATCGATTGTAACAGCCTGATAAGCACAGACATCAGTACAGGCACCACAGCCTGAACAGATCTTCTGGTCGACATAAGCAATCATAGGTTCTGTCAACAGATATTCCCGGGCCAGTACAGTCGCCGCCCGGCTAGCAGCAGCATTACTGATAGCGATTGATTCTCCCAGATTCTTGGGACCATGGGCCAGACCACAGAGATAAACACCATCTGTAGCAAAATCAACCGGCCGTAATTTTACATGGGCTTCCAGGAAAAATCCATCTTCACTTAAAGGCACCTTCAAGTGCTGGCTTAACATGCGGTTACTTTCTTCGGGAACAATAGCCTTGGCCAGAACAAGTAAATCACCTTTTTCAGAGACATCCTTACATGTAATCGGTTCATGGTAGGTAACAACCAGACCATCTTCTTCTGCCCGGACTTCAGGTTTATTATCCACATCATATCTGACAAAGTTTATACCCAGTTCTCTGGCTTTCCGGTATTTATCTTCATAGAGACCATAAGTTCTCATTTCCCGGTAGAATACCGTAATATCCAGTTCTGGATTTCTTTCTTTGAGGTGGATGGCATTACTTACAGATTGAGTACAGCAGAGCCGGCTGCAGTATTCCCGACCATCTTCACGGGAGCCGACACACTGAATCATAAATACCTTTTCCAGATCTGTTGAAAGGCTATTTTCTTTCATTTTATTTTCCAGGTTTAACTGGGATATAACCCGTTCATCTTGACCGGCCAGATATTCATCGGTATCGAGTTCAACTGCTCCTGTTGCCACAATTATTACTGCCCCTTCAATATCTTTCACCGACTGATCTTCATTACTGGCTGTTGGTTTAAGTTCAAGGTTATAATTACCCACATATCCTGCAATTTTTTCTACCTCATATTCATTATATACCTTGATAAGAGGATGGTTTTCAATAATCTGGACAAGTTCATTTAAATAATTTTCTGCTGGTCTACCATCCATTGTATACATCAATTTACGGGCATTACCGCCCAGTTCTTTTTCTCTCTCAATGATATTGACAGGGAATCCCAGCTGGGCCAGTCTCAGGGCGGCATTCATTCCACTTACCCCTCCACCGACAACAATGGCACTGTCAAGTTTTTCAATTTCACTCCGGTAGAGTGAATGGGCCTTCCAGGACTTGGCAACTGCACCTTTAACCAGATCCATGGCCTTATCTGTAGCCTTTTCCTTTTCATCTCTATGCACCCAGGAGTCCTGATCCCTGATATTGGTCATCACTGTCAGATAGGGATTAATTCCACCCCTGGCTGCAACTTCCCTGAACAGAGGTTCATGGGTCCGGGGAGTACAGGAGGCTATAACAAGCCGGTTGAGTCCTTTTTCCCTGATTCTCTCAGAAATAATCTGCTGACTATCGGAAGAACAGGTATATTTGAATGCTTCAGAGTGAGCTACAAACGGCAATTTCTTGGCCTCTTCGGCTACCCAGTCTACATCGACTACCCCTCCAATATTCGTTCCACAGTGGCAGACAAAGACACCGGTCTTGATCATCTCATTATCGGTAAACCTGTAAGTTCTGTCATCACCACCAATATTACTGCTATCAACTCCAACAATCTCAGCTGCCCTGGCCGCTGCCCCACTGGCCTGAATAACAGATTCAGGGATATCCTTGGGACCTGTAATTACACCACAGGCAAATATACCTTCTCTGCTGGTGGAAAGTGGTTCCAGTTCATTAACAGCAGCAAAACCATATTTATTGACCCGGATCTTGAACTTCTTCATTAATTCAGTGACCTGAGGATTAGGTTTAAATCCTGCTGCCAGTACAACCAGGTCATACTTTTCTTCATGATAGGTTCCATCTTCAGCAACAGATTTCAGAATTAGATTGTTATTTTCATCTTCTTCAATATCGGATACCTTACTCCGGATAAAGTTAATACCGGAAGTTGCCTTGGCACTGTTGAAATAACGTTCAAAGCCCTTGCCAAAGGCCCTGATATCCATGTAATAGAGGTCCAGTTCTGTATCTTTTTCATGTTCCTTGGTGATTACCGCCTGTTTGATGGAATGCATACAGCAGACAGAGGAACAGTAGTTTTTATCTATTCTAACATCTCTTGAGCCTGAACAGTGGATATAGGCAATTCTTTTGGCCATTATGCCATCTGAAGGTCTCTCAATATGTCCTCCTGTTGGTCCAGAAGCACTACTTATCCGCTCATACTCCAGACTGGTTACAATATTCGGGTAACGGCTATAACCATATTCACTGTATTCAACCGGATCGAAGAGTTCATATCCGGCTGCAAGTATAACGGCCCCTACATTCTCTTCAAATATATTATCTTCCATATCATGATGAATTGCATTGGCATCACAGACTTTTTCACATTCCCGGCAGTCAGAACAGATGGCACAGTGGAGACATCTTTTAGCTTCAGCTATAGCTTCTTCCTCAGTAAGACAATTTTCAACTTCATCAAAAGTGTTTATCCGCTCACTGACTGCAAGCATTCCCGGTTTATGACGGGCTACTTTTTCAACATCTTCATCAAAATCCCGTTCTGATTCTTTTTTCTTGATACCTTCTTTATTCAGGGCCTCTATCTTTTCCCAGCCTTCCTGTAGATAAACATCTATCATTTCAGCTGCTCTACGGCCATTACCGATAGCATCAATTGCAGTAGCATTCCCACCAGTAGCATCTCCACCGGCAAATACTCCCTGAATACTGGTAGCCATTGTTACTTCATTGGTATTCAGCCAGCCCCATTTACCACTGGTATCTTCCAGACCAGATAATGTTCCTTCCGGTACCTGACCGATAGCATTAATTACCCAGTCCAGCTTAAGAGTTACATTTTTGCCTTCAACCGGAAGCGGGCGCGGCCTACCACTATCGTCTAAAGTACCGAGTTCCATTTGAACACATTCCATTCCGGTTAGTTTATCACCATCAAATACTAATTTATCAGGGGATTTCAGCTCCAGAATCTCAATCCCTTCTTCCAGGGCTGCTTCAACTTCTTCTATCGAGGCCGGCATCTCTGCCTGACTCCGGCGGTAGATAATTTTTACTTCATCTGCTCCCAGTCTTAAAGCTGTCCGGGCTGCATCTATAGCAGTATTACCACCACCAATAACCCCTACTTTACCTTCTATTTGATTCTTTTCACCCATGTTTACATCATAAAGGAATTTAAGACCTTCAAGAACATGGGAATTATCTTCACCGTCAAGCCTCAGTTTCCTTGCTTTTCTGGTTCCGGGAGCAGCAAAAACTGCTTCATAACCGTCGGCAAAGAGCTGTTCCATAGTTATATCTTTACCAAACTCTACACCTGTTTTAAATTCAACCCCGCGTCTTCTGATAATATCTATTTCCTGGTCCAGAACTTCCTCCGGCAGACGATAGGAAGGTATTCCTACCCTTAATGTTCCGCCGAGAACAGGTAATTTTTCGAATACAGTCACATTATAACCGGTTTTACGCAGATAGTATGCTGCAGAAAGCCCACCAGGTCCAGAACCAATTACTGCTACCTTTTTATTCTTATCAGCCGGGAAAGGTTCAACTTTCATATCTTCCAGTTTATCCAGATTTCTTTCTTCCCAGTCGGCCAGAAATCTCTTAACTTCCCTGATTGCCAGAGGTTCATCAACATTTTTCCGATTACATTCTGATTCACAGGGATGGGTACAGACCCTACCACAGATTCCGGGTAGAGGTGTATTCTTTCTGATTAATTCTATTGCTTCCTTGAATTTTCCCTCAGCCGTCAGAGCCATATAACCCTGAACATTAACCCCGGAAGGACATGTATTCCGGCAGGGGGGTTCATTTTTCTTGCTTATGGTAAAACTGGCCGGTACCGCCTGTGGAAAAGGACGGTAAGAAGCCTTCCTCGGAGCTAAGTTTTCATCATAATCATTTTTGAGTATTACCGGACAAACATCAGCACAGTCACCACATGCTGTACATTCATCCAGATCAATAAATCTTGACTTTTCTCTTACCTTGACATTAAAGTTCCCAGCAGTGCCGGTAATATTCTCCACTTCACTATAAGAGTGGGTGGTAATTAATTTGTGGTTATAACAGTCACTGATCTTCGGGGAGATAATACAGGTAGAACAGTCGTTTGTAGGAAATGTCTTATCTAACTGAGACATCTTACCTCCCAGAGCCGGGCTCTTTTCAATCAGGTGAACTGGAATACCCATTTCGGCCAGATCATATGCGGCCTGAATACCGGCAATCCCACCACCTACAACCATTACCGGCTTAACCATCTTTTTCATCACCCCCGGCCAGTTCAGAAATTACTTCTTTTAAATCTTTTTTATTTTTGATTAATTCTGTCCTGTATTGACGCAGGCTACGGTCAAGAGCAGTTACGTCTTTCAGCATTGAGTCTGGATAATAACCTTCCTCAATACTTATATTCCGTAATACCTGCATAATATAGGCGAATTTTACATTCTGGGGGCAGTGTGCAACACAACGGTGGCATTGAATACATTTCCATAGGTCATCACTCTGCAGTACTTCTTCTTTATAACCCAGCAATATCTTCTTGATTATTAGACGCGGATTGTATGAATCATCAAGTTCGCTGATAGGGCAGGTTGCAGTACAGCTGCCACAGCTAAAACAGAAATTTATATTTTCCCCACCCGGTCTATTACTAACTTCTTTTTTGAATTTTTTATCCATCTATTCCACCTCCGGTCTTGGATAAAGCCCCGCTTCTTCAACTACTACAGGAGTTATCTCTTCCCAGGCAACAGGCATTAAATGAACTCCCCTGACACCCTCGATTTGTTTAACTCTTTCAATGGTCTCAACCGCCATCTTTACACCTTCTTTTTTCTTGTCTCCAGCAGCTTCCATGCGCGCAATTACCTCATCCGGTACATCCATACCGGCCACATGTTTTTTCATCATCTTCAGGGCTTTGACAGATCTTGTTGGTAATATTCCAGCTAAAATATAGGACTTCTTGTGTAAACCAAGTTTTCTGACTTCTTCCATCCAGTATTCAAATTTCTCTATATTATAGATAGCCTGAGTCTGAAAAAATTCTACCCCGGCTTCAACTTTTTTAATCATCTTTAACATCTGCATTTCAAAGGGATCAGCAAAAGGATTGGCTGCACCACCAATAAACATCTGGGGTGGAACTTCCATCTCCTTGCCATTAAGCAGTACACCTTCATGAACCATATCATGTACTGTTTTTATTAACTGAACAGAGTCCAGGTCAAATACATTTTTTGCACCCTTATCCATACCAAAGACCTGATGGTCCCCAGTCAAACATAGTACATTCCTCAGACCCAGGGAACTGGCTCCCAGAATATCACTTTGTATACCTATCCGGTTCCGATCACGGGCTGTAACCTGGATAATCATTTCCAGACCTTCATCGGCTGCAATCCTGGCAGCAGCTATACTCGACATTCTAACAATTGCAGTTTGATTATCGGTTACATTAGTAGCATCCACATAACCCTTTAATCTCCTGGCCTTTTCCCTGATGAATTCCGGATCTGCTCCTATTGGTGGTCCCAATTCACTGCAGACAACAAATTGACCTGCTTCTAATCTTTTTTTGAGTAATGATTTTATTTCAGGCATCATCGATTCTCCTTTCAATTACCAAAGTATTCTTTATTAACATGTTTTCTGGGACCACCATCCCTGTATGTCTGCCAGTCTTTAGGTTCATGATAACCAGTTACAACCTCCAGCTTATTTAATCTCTTTACCCGGTCATAGATTAACTGCCAGCCACAATCAATTTCTGGATCCACTTCACATTTCCCGTCCTGTGAACCGCCACAGGGACCGTTCAGAAGACTCTTGGAACATCTGGCAATCGGACAGACTCCATGATATTCATCCAGCACACAGTTTCCACAGCCAATACAGCGTTCTGCCAGTTCACCGGTGTTGGTTACTGCTCCGTAAAAGGATGTATTTAAACCCGGCAAAACCACTTTATCGGGAAATCTTTCGGCCAGGTGTTGAACTCCTACCCCACAGCCCAGCGATAAAACTAAACCAGTACTGTCAACCTCATTCTCAAGGTCATCAAGAAACTCAAAATCACACTGCCTCTTGACAGTTGCTTTCTGGATTTTAACATTTTTATTTTTACTGGCAAAATATGCTTGCAATATTTCAGCCAGGGCGTTGACCTCTCTTTCACCTCCGGCCATACTTACAGTAACACAGGTACCACAGCCGGTAATCAGTAGATTATCAAAATCTTCCTTTTCTAGCATGGCAGCAATTTCATCAATATTTTTTTGTTCTCCTACTATCATAAGCTATCCTCCTTCCAGGCAGAAAGAAAGTATTCAAGATCTGCAGTCATCCTTGGTGAAAGCCTTTTAAAAGTCAGCCTTTCCGGATTCAGATCCAGTTTTTCCAGAGTTGCCTTAACCTCATCAACGACCTGCTGTCCTCTCTTATCACCATTGATATGTTTACAGGACTCTTCAAAACAACCCAGTATCAGTAATCTATTCTCTGGATTGCTAAGATGGTTAAATAAATCCTCTTTTTTAATACTGCAGGCACATGGAATTTCCTCTATTTCAAGATTCAAGGCAGTCCTGACCTTATTTCCAGCTTTCTTCCAGGCTGGTTGAGCAGAGTTTTCACACATCATTACTTTTAAACCCTTGCTCTGCTTTTTATCTTCAGACCCGGCAATGGAAATTGCCCCAGCAGGACATCTGGCAATACAGGCATTACAACCCTGACAGGCAAGATAATTAATCTTCATAGCATCCAGTACTTCATCCCGTTCAATAGCACCATGATTACAGATACGGTAACAATTATAACAGAGAATACACTTCTGGTCATCTACTACTCTTTCTTGCTCAATCACTGGGTCTATAGTTTTATTCCTGATTTCATTAAGTGTAAATTCAACTTCATCTGTAAGATTAGAATAACCTGTAGTACCCCGGGCTCCACCCAGGACATAAACTCCACGTTTACCGCTGAGAGTAGGTTGTAGATATATATTTTCCGGCTGTAAATAACCTTTTTCACTCTTTCTCAGGTTAAAAATCCTGGCAACTCTGTCCAGTACAGCAGCTGGTTTTAATTCTGGAGCCATTATTATATTATCTTTGAGCTTTAAATTAATATCTTCCCGGTTGTAAATTAGTTCTCTGGAATCTGTTATTTTCAAATTATCCCTTTCATATTTTAAAAATACAATTCCCATTTTTCTTGCCTGCTCAAATCTTCTGTCATTATTATCAATAAAACGCATTGAGCGGTAAAAATAATAAACATTTAAATCAGGAAACCTTTTCCTGATATCTATCGCTTTCTCCAGCCCTTCTTTACTGACAATGGCGGGAGCCAGTTCATTATAATCCTGAACTATAACAATATAATCTTTCCTGGTATTCCTTAAAATATTATCCAGATTTCGCTCAAATGATAATAAACCGGTAGCAGGGGTTTCCTTTTCAGCTTCAATGTTTATTACTACTGCTCTGGTCTCAACTTCATTTAAATCTTCCTTATCATCTTTATATTTCAGGTAGAAGTTCCCGATTTCCCCCCGGGCTGTTAGTAGCTGAGCTGGATTAATCTGAAAGGAACTCAATGAAGGAGATTTAATATCATTACCTATAAAAACTACATCATACATTTACTTATCCTCCTGACTTTGAGAGATTTCTTGCATTTTTAATTCTATAAGCAATATTTTTGCTATCACTTATAGTACCGGCAATATCTTTAGGACCTTTAACTGTACCTGCCAGAAAAATCCCTGTTTGTTCCTCAGATTCAATGGGCATCAAAAATCCATAATCATCAATCTGGAGGTTAAACAAATCCGCCCATTTTTCATTTACCTCATTTGCATGCACACCTTCTGACAACACAATTAAGTCAGTTGCAATTGATTCAGTCTTGCCAGTTAATTGATTTTCATAGTGTAAGATTAAATTATTATCATTTTTTTCAATTCTGACCGGTTTGCAATTAATACAACCTATATCATTTTCAGCTAAATCTGAAAATGAAATGTCCTGAATAAATCCACCTTCCTGAATATCCATATAAAACATATTAATATCAACTTCAGGATAATAATGCTTTAAAACTCTGGCCATCCGGTAATTATAGCCACAACAAATCCGTGAACAGTAGCGTGCTTTTTCCTGCATATTTCTGGAACCATTACATTGTATAAATACAACTGATTCTGGTGAATATCCCAGGTCAATTACATCCTGACCATTTTCCCTGTCAATCCGATTCTTGATACTCTCTTCCAGTTCACTGGCCCAGAGGATTCTGTTATCCTTAAAAGCTTCCGGAGTACCTGTTTCAAGTTCAGACCATTTAGTAAAACCGGTAGCCAGAACAATATACTCCAGATTATCAACCGAATATAACTCACCATCTGTTTCAATACCCAGTGTATAATCCCCTGTTTTTCCTCTAAAATCATTAATACTGGTCCGGTACAATATTTCAATGTTTTTAGAAGAACTTACATCATTAATTATATCATCAACAAGACAGAGATTACACTTTGTACAGATATCCACCGCTTTACATCCATAACTCTCTACATTTCCACCTATTTCACTGCCTTTTTCAATTATTAATACCCGGTTACCGGCTGCCGCCAGTTCGACAGCAGCGGTTAACCCGGCAATACCTCCTCCAACAATGGCAATTTTACTCATAGATTTCTCCTCCTAATCAAGTTCTCCTGCCCGGACTGCTTTTAAGTAATTTTTACCATATGGATCTTTATTTAATAATACTTCAGCCGCTTTAATTAATTTTATCATATCTTTATCTGTAGGGTCAATGATAGCTGAGTCCAGACCCCGTTCCATGGCCATGATAAGAAAAGCCTGATTTAATAGAGACCTTTTAGGTAGTCCATAAGAAATATTACTTAACCCACACGTCATGTGTATACCTGTATTCCATTCACTGATCTTCTGGATTGTATCCAGAACCTGATAGCCAAATTCACCATTAACACTTATTGGTTTGACCAGAGGATCTAGATATACCCTGTCAAGGTCAATGTCTTCTTTTTCAAAACTATCGATTAATTTCTCTGCTATTTTTAATCTATCATCTACACTATCAGGCATACCATCATCACTGATACAGAGAGCAATTACATCACTCTTATATTCCTTAAGTATCGGCATAATTTCATCATATCTTTCTTTTTCAGCCGTAATTGAATTGATCATCGGGATTCCCTTATGGATCTCCGCAGCTTTTTTTAATGCTTCTGGATTGGGACTATCCAGGGTAAGAGGAACATCCACTACTTCCTGGACTGTTTCAACCAGCCAGATCAGGTAGTCTACTTCATCCCAGACAAAAGCACCTGAATTAACATCAACATAGTTTGCTCCACATTCAACCTGTTCTCTGGCAATCTTCTTGATGTATTCAGCGTCCTTTTCCTCGATCTTTTCCTTAATAACATCGCGAGTAGAATTAATTAATTCTCCAATAATAATCATAATAATAATTACCGTAAATTTCCGGTAATCTTCCCACCTCCTATTAAAATTGTTTTTATTTAAATTGATCAAAAAATTTCATTATATCTATTATATTATATTTGCCGGCAAAAATAAAATTTTTTTCATTCTGTTTGCCGTGTTTTGCCTGTGGTAATATTTTACATAATAAATAATTCATCACTGTCATTCAGCAACTTTAACCCGGGTCCAGACAGACGCGAACCCGGGCATTTTCTCAAATATATTTGGTTTTCTACATAATAATAGTGTAAAAATTATTTACCTATCAATTCAATTGCTAAATCTTTAGCAGAAGCAGCATCTGCCGCCCACCCATCTGCACCAATTTCATCGGCAAAATCCTGGGTCACAGGTGCACCACCTACTATTATTTTAATATTATCCCTTAATCCCTGTTCTTCAAGTACTTCAATTGTATTTTTCATTTCCAGCATAGTTGTTGTTAACAGGGCACTCATTCCCAGAACATCAGGCTTGTGTTTTTTAACTTCTTCAGCAAATTCCTCTGCAGAAATATCAACACCTAGATTAATTAGCTCCAGTCCTGCACTTTCCACCATCATACCTACCAGGTTTTTTCCGATATCATGCAGATCACCAGAAACAGTACCTATCATAATTTTGCCTGCAGAGGGCATATCTCCTTCAGTTAACAGAGGTTTTACTATCTCCATGCCACTCTTCATTGCTTTAGCAGCCATCAGTACTTCGGGTACAAACATGTCTCCAGCCTTGAAGCGCTTACCTACAACATTCATTCCTCCAATTAATCCATCTTTGATAATGGACAGTGGTTCCTGACCATCCTCTAAAGCCTTATTCGTAAGCTCCTTTACAGTATCAACATTTCCTTCAATTACCGCATTCCCGATATTTTCTAAATCAGCCATCATAATTCCTCCTTTTTATTTTTAAAATACAGGTGGAGTTTAATTCTCCACTGAACTATTAATGTGAAAAGTTAAAATATTATTTAGATATAAGAAATTTTTTTATCTATATTTAATTTAAATATATGCTTTAAAATTCCTTCTTTTACATTAAAAATATTTAATTAACTAAACCACTTCCACATTACGGTCTATAAATTGTGCAATTTCTCTCAATCTATTTTCTGAAATCGGTTTAACCCAACTCTCCACAGGAGGTCTATCCAGAGAATTTAACTGAACTCTGTCAGGTTCAACCAGACCAATAACCTTTTGAAATTTAAT
>JADQBU010000326.1 GCA_016278435.1 Halanaerobiales bacterium | reverse complement strand
GGATGGGTAGTGATATGGGACTGGGAGTTTATATTGTCAGGGCTTCAAATTCTTACATGACCGCCAGGGTTTTTGCCGGGATTATACTTGTATCCTTTTTCTCTATTATATTCTTTCAACTGGTTAACTTCCTGGAAAAAGTAGTGATTCCCTGGAAGGAAAATGATCATAAATAAAATTAAATTAATACAATGAAAGGAATGTTTTCTGTGAGAACAACTAAATTGAAAAAAATAAATAAAATTTCACTTATCGCTTCACTGCTTGTAACCTTCTTAATCGGTTTTAATTCCCTAATACTGGCCGTCGACGAAGTCGACTTGATGCTGGACTGGGTTCCCAACACCAACCATACCGGACTATATGTCGCCCTGGATAAGGGCTGGTTTGAAGAAGAAGGCCTGAAAGTTAATTTTATTCAACCTGCTTCCAACATGTCAGTGGAGAAGGTTGTCGGAGCTGGAAAGGCAGATTTCGGAATTAGCTTTCAGGAGTGGGCAACAAGTGCCATGGCCCAGGGAGTACCTATTGTATCCCTGGCTGCAGTTATTCAGCACAATACTTCCGAGTTTGCTTCTCTGGCCAGTAATGGGATTGAAAGACCCCGGAATTTGACCGGAAAATCTTACGGCGGCTGGGGGATGCCTATAGAAGAAGCCATAATTAAATCCCTGGTTAATGGTGATAATGGTGATTTCTCCAAAATCAAGTTTATAAATATCGGCCAGGGCGACCTTTTAACCATGCTGGAGAAGGAAAAATTTGATTTTACCTGGATTTATTACGGCTGGGACGGTATCCAGGCCGAAATACGAGGTATGGACCTGAACCTTATCATGCTAAAAGATTATCAGGAATATGTGCCAGATTATTATACCCCGATAATAATTTCATCCCACAAATTTGTCGATAATCACCCGGATATTGCCCGGAGATTTATCAAGGCAGTTGCCCGTGGTTATAACTTTGCTATTGCAAATCCCGGTCCCTCTGCTGAAATTTTAATGAAATATACCCCGGAGAGCAATCCAGATCTGGTTAAAAAGAGTCAGAACTGGTTATCTCCCCGATATCAGGATGATGCAGCTATCTGGGGAATCCAGAAACAGGCAGTCTGGCAGGATTTCGGTGACTGGATGTACGAACACGGCCTGATTGAAAATAAATTCGAGGCAGAATCAGCCTTCACCAATGATTTTTTACCAGAAATGACAGGTGACCTGACATGCCCCGCAAGTTAGTAATTGAAGGTTTAGATCAGGATTATACCTGGGAAGGCGGAAAGTTATCTGTATTAAGAAATATAAATATTGAAGTAAGCAGAGGTGAATTTGTCTGTATAATCGGGCCCAGCGGCTGTGGTAAGAGTACATTATTCAATATTCTGGCCGGCCTGGAAGAACCCCTCAGGGGAAAAATAATCCTTTCCGGCATGGAAATTACAGGAAAAAGAGGGTATATTGCCTATATGCCGCAGCGTGACCTTCTCTTTCCCTGGAGAACTCTGATCGAAAATGTTATTCTGGGGGCGGAAGTAAGTGGGAATAATATAGAAAAGACAAGGCAGGAGGCAGTTAAGTTACTACCCTTGTTTGGGCTAGATGGATTTGAAAAAGCAAGGCCTTCTGAATTATCTGGGGGAATGCGGCAGCGTGCCGCACTTCTCCGGACCGTTCTCACCCACAGGGAGATAATGGCTCTTGATGAACCATTCGGAGCTCTCGATGCTCTGACCCGGAATCAAATGCAGGAATGGATATTAAAAATATGGTCGCGCCTGGAGTTAACTATCCTCTTTGTAACTCATGATATTGAAGAAGCTCTTCTGCTGGCAGATAAGATATATATACTGAGCAGCCGTCCCGGCAAAATTCAGGAAAGAGTCGAAGTTAAACTGCAGCGGCCGCGCCAGGAGGTTAACCCGGATTTTATTGAGATGAAGGCTCATTTGCTGGATATTTTAGGAAATTAATGGCCCTGCTTCTAGCATGGAAACAATGACTCTATCAACATTTTCCATGCCCTCTGAGCTTAACTTCTGGAGATTAATAATAGTCTGCTGCAGACCACCGGCCAGGATCCCATTATTGGCCGGAACTGTCAACCCTTCCAGAGCCAGAACAGCATTCCACCAGGCTGTAACAGCACTTGTACAGAGTTTG
Source organism: Halanaerobiales bacterium (assembly GCA_016278435.1). GTDB lineage: Bacteria > Bacillota > Halanaerobiia > Halanaerobiales > JADQBU01 > JADQBU01. Next base: position 13,173 of record JADQBU010000326.1, on the reverse strand, counting down.
AGTGAACAACCCACTTTTCCCCCATCACAGACCATACCGGCCAGACTGGCAATAATATTTTTAATTACAGTCTCTATAATTTTTAAATTACCACCCAGCAAATATGTAATTCCTGCTCCTGACCCGGCACCGGCAGCAACCGAACAGCCGCAGACAGGAGACAAGCGCCCAGTATATTCCTTGATATAGACTGTCACCAGATGGCTAATGACCAGAGCCTGGATTAACCTCTCCTGTGAAGTTTCAAACTCATCAGCGACTAAAGCCAGGGGAATAACGGCCAGCAAACCCTGATTACCACTACCTGCACTGCTCATTACCGGTAGGTCAACTCCTGCCATCCGGGCATCACAGGCAGCTGCTGTATATTTGGCAATATCCATCGATAGGCCGCTTTCCAGTATTCCTTTCTGATTAAGATTATTCCACATAGAACCTATTTTTAATCCCCTATTTAATTTAAGTCCAGCCTCAGCCATTTTCATGTTGACCTTTATTCCATCGAGAAGAAAACTTACAGTTTCAGGTTCAATCTCAAAAGAGGTTAAAAGAATATCCCGTAGAGAATAATTCTTCAGAAAATCTCTATTTTTATTATTTTTACTTCTTTCAGCTACTGAAGAACTCCGTTTATCCAGTAAAATAGTATTGTCTTTCTCCAGATAAACCAAATTATCATGATTATCAGCAATAATCGCTTTACCAGAGCCACTGTCTGTCCTGACTTCAACTTCTATATAAACCGGTGGAATACTATAACCTATCTCAACCTGTAGGTCAATTTTTTTCTCCAGGGAAAGGGCTTTCCCTATATCATCTTTACCCAGTGAAGAAAAGATTGTCAAATCCAGCCTAGGTCTCATTATTGAGACACCAATCAGAACTGCCATCTCAACACCGGTCCGTTCGGCTCCAGGAATCCCTACTGATTTTGCATTCTTCAGGATATTGGCACTGACAATAACCTTGATCTGCTTAATCTCCCCTCCGGTCAACCGGTAAGCATTAGCTGCAGCCAGGGCCACAGCAACCGGCTCTGTACAGCCCGTTGCCAGTTTAACCTCTTCCTGCAGTTTATTTATAATAAACTCTACTTTTATTTCACTGCCCATATAAATACCCCCTTCTCCTTTATAATAAAGCAAGATTCATACCACAAAGGAAAACCGGGGGTTTAACCCACAACTCCAGGTTCTATCAATATTACAGTCATCTCAAAGTTAATAACTGCAGTGATATTGTCTCAAATATAAGATAATTAATCTCAGTTTTGAGATAGTTTACGGTACAGAGTAGCCCGGCTGATATCCAGCTCAACAGCAGCCTTCTCCTTCCCGCGTTCATCCCAGCCGTACTTATCCAGTAGATTTTTGACAACCTCCCGTTCATAGGATTGAACCATCTCCTTAAGGGTACTACCTTTCTTACTATTAATCTGATAAGAAGCTTTAAAGCGACCCTGAATATCTTCCATTTTAATATAACTACCACGACAGAAGTTAATACCGTATTCAATAACATTTTCCAGTTCCCGTACATTTCCAGGCCAGTCATATGCTAACAGAAATCTCATCGCTTCCGGAGTAAAGCCGGCAACCTCTTTCTGAAAACGCTCACTGTAGAGGTAGATAAAATGCTCTATTAATACCGGTATATCCTCTCTCTTCTCCCTGAGTGGTGCTAGGCGCAGGGGGATAACATTCAACCTGTAATATAAATCTTTCCTGAACATCTTATTAGCAATCAGTTCTTCCAGATCATTATTGGTGGCAGCAATCACCCTGACATCTATATCAACTGTACTAATTCCACCTACCCTGATCAGCGTCTTATCCTGCAGTACCCGTAGTAATTTAGACTGCAAAAAGAGCGGCATATCCCCGATTTCATCGAGAAAAATAGTCCCCTGATGAGCCAGTTCAAACTTACCCGGTTTCCCTCTTCTACTGGCCCCGGTAAAAGCCCCGGTTGCATAACCGAAAAGTTCGCTTTCCAGCAGTGATTCCGGGATAGCACTACAGTTTATTGCAATAAAGGGATGGTTTGCGCGAGAACTACCATTGTGGATAGCTCGGGCAAATACCTCTTTTCCAGTTCCACTCTCACCGGTAATCAGCACCGTAGAATCATGAGCAGCCACCTGGAGTGCCTTACGTTTGCTATTTATTATCTTTTTACTGATCCCGATAATATCGGCAAAAGACCCATTACCGGAACTGGTAATCTGATATACTGATTTCTGCATATCATCCAGATCACTGAATGTCGCTACCCCACTGATAACCCTTTTATCCTTTCTTATTAACCTTACTGTAGAAAGTAAGTGTTTTTTATCATATAATTCCTCTTCTTCATAGAACTCTTTCTCTTCTGCAAGGGCTTTCAGAACCAGAGAACCTGGCCAAAACTCTTCCAGTTCAGCACCGATTAGATCTTGTGGAGAATTTGGCAAGGAAAGCAGAGATAATGCCTTCTTATTAATATGCTTTATCCTGCCTTCGACATTAACAGATAGCACCCCCTGATTGAGGTTCTGGATAATGATATCTAACTCCTTATTATAGGTAGTAATCTCCTCCAGTAACCTGTACTCACCAATTTTACTGGCAATAAGGTTCGACATCTGTTCGATAAAATTTATGTACTGTTTATTTTTTTCTATCATCACCTTTTTCTGCTGGTCATCAGAGGCAAATATACTGATAACCCCAACTACACTCTCCTGACAGATAATCGGAGCACAGATTTCATAGGTTTCCACACAGTTCTGTTTCAGAGCACAATCCAGGCATAAAGGATTTTCCCCCGGTTCTGCAATGATTATTACTCTCATCTGTTTTAAAACCTGGGCAAAGACTGACCGCTGAGGGGCCTCTTCCCCGATCTTCTGAAAATAAGGGCCTGTACCCGCCACCCTGAGCAGGTTATTATCTACTATCGTTACATTGGCACCCAGAGCAGTTGCAATTGCATCAGCAATCTGCTGAACACTCTTACTCATCCGCTGTAAAAACAAGGTAGTCCCCCCCTTCACAGTAAATTATATCATATTTAAGACAGGTCATGTGTACCTCTCTACCTAAATAATATATTAAAATGGATTTTCCCCGGTTATTTAGATAAAATTATTATTCTGATTATGATAAATATTTTTATTCAAACAAAGTACATTACTCCAATGAAATCACATTATTCCTGCTCCCATCTTTCATGCTAACCGAAAATACCTTCAAATAGTAGGTAGTATCAGGAATGTCGGATATCTCTATTTCAAAACTGCCCCAGTCCGGTCCCCCACTGGCAGCCATTGTGTATCCCTCCTGCAGGACATTCTCCTGCTGGTCTTCCAGGGCATAACTTACATGGGCTTCAAACACCCTGGCTATACCTGCTATATTTATCTTTCCTTTGTCTTTTGTGTATTGCAAGATTTTGATATTATCACTCTCAGCAATAAATGGAGTTACAGGCTGCCTGCCTACTATTCGCGGCACATACTCTTCAGCACCTTCAGGCTTAAGGACAATATTTTTATCCATATTTGTTATTTTTTTGATATCATTGGGAAATGAAATAACCTGGGCTACGTCTCTGTCAGGTTCTTTGAATGATACATATGCAATTATCTTTTCCTGCGTCTCTTCGATTCCATTAATTGTTACCTGATATCCGGCTGAAGGTTTTTGACCCCAGTTAACAATTAAATACCTGCCCTCTGACAACTTTAAATCCCCTGCTGCGAAATATTCCTGCATATTATTCAACCAGATAGAAACCTGTGGAGGATAGTTCTCCTTATCTGTAATATTCCCTCTGTCTGTATTATTATGTTCATTTAAAATATAATCACACCCTGAAAGAGCAATAATTAAAAATAAAATTACGCTCACTTTAAGTAATTTTTTCATAAATGTTAATGCTCCTTTTAAATGGTTTTATTATTAACTGTGAGAACTCTTTAATATATTTTACATAAATCCAGATGTATATCCCTTGATTAAATATTAAACAATTAGTTTCTTGAAAAAATATTTTTTTTAACCTATAAATATTAACAAGAATATTATACAATAATATACATATAAGACAAATTTAGATGAGGGGGAGAACATTGAATTATATAAAGAATAGTAAATGATGAAGCAAAAAAAATTCTGCGCGAGGCAGGCCTGATCTCCAGAAAAGCTTTAAATAGGCGTCGTTCACTTTATTTTTCTGCCCTCTTAATCCTTGCTGCAGGTATAGCAGTTTTTGTATATAGTGGAATCAAGGGTTTATCCATGGTCATAGGCTTAGGCCCGTTTCTGTTATTGGTCGGTATAGGACGTTTAATAAAAGGCGGTATTACCCCTATTCTATCAGGAGAAGGCCTGTTTCTCAAGGAAAAACTGGAGGAACAACTTGACGGGAAGAAAGAAGAACTTGATAAATTGATTAAAACAGGAGAAGCAGACCAGGCTCTTGCCTATTTTTTCGATGAACTTGAATATATTCTGATACATAAGAAATTTAACAGCAATCTTAAAGAAGTATAAAAAGGTATTTAAAAACGCTGAAAATATAGAAATCCCGGAATGGATTGAGTTTGATCTGGCCAATCTTGACCAGACTATTGATGCCCTTGATATTGTCGAGATTATAGATTATATGATGATCAGTATGGTAATCATAGCCTCCAGTGCAGGAACAACTGCCGGTGGTACAGCTGGTGGGGGAGCTGCCGGCGGCGGTGGTGGTTCTGCCGGATAATTTTTTATTAACATTATTTTTAAAACTTTTTATCGATAAAACTACAATAAAGTAAAAATAAGTGAAAACTATGGAGAAAATTTGTGGTTAATATATAACTATTATGAGTTTTTTATTATTAATTTAAGAATAAATATGATAAACTATATATTAGATATTAAAAACCTTATATTGTCAAATTAATGAAAATTTAAAATAGGCAAGCAGGGACGTGGACTATGATTCAGAAAAATTGTACTACTATAATTGCTGGAAAAAACACTACTTATGACGGATCAGTATTAATAGGCCATAATGAAGATCTGGATGGTAAAAGTGACCAGCAATATACATATTTTAAAAAATGTACAGATTGTGTTGCAGAAAACACCTGGTTTGGCGCCAAGATACCGGCTATAAAAACAACCCTATCTTATACTGCAACCAGGGTCTTTGATAAAAGCTATATACCTGGAGACATTACTACTGGTATTAACGAATATCAGGTAGCGGTTGTCAACAACATCTCATATCAAAAAGATGCTATAGTACCATGGCCGGAATCCGGGAGGATCATCTGGACAGAATATATACAGACTGTACTGGAAAGAGCAAAAACTGCCCGGGAAGCTGTACTGATTTTAGGGAACCTGGCTCAAACCAATAAACACTGGGGTCCAGGTACTATCTTTGGGGTCGCTGACCCGGAAGAAGGCTGGTGGGTTGAAATCTCCCAGGATGGTCAGTGGGCAGCAAAAAAGGTTCCTGATAATGAGATTGAGTTCAGGGCAAACATCTACAGAATTGGCGAAATAGATTTTAAAGACAGTGAAACTTTTCTTTTTTCCAATGATGTGGTTAATAGTGCAGTAGAAAAAGGTTGGTATCAACCAGGCAGTAGGCCTTTCCATTTTGCGGAGGTTTACTCAGATAAAGAAAAATTTAAGTCTACTGATAACACCAGAAGACACTTGGTTTTAGATAGATTGATTGAAGAGTATAAACCAGTACTGAAAATTAATGATTTAATGTCAATATTACGGAATCATTATGAAGATACAGAATTTGATTTGACCGCCAACTATAAAGAATGTTCTCCACATCAAACAGAAGAACGGACTATCTGTCACAATACGACCGAATTAAGTGTTATACTCCAGCTGAGGAACTGGTTGCCGGCCATAATAGGCGGTTTAAGCTGGAGGGCTCTGGGGCCACCTTGTACCGGTGTCTTCATCCCCTGGTATACAGGAAGCATTACTATCCCTGAAATCTATAGTTATAACCAGGAAAAAGAATCTGAAACAGCCTATAAAGTATTTAGAGATTTATTTAATAGAGTTGATAATAACTACTCAGAACATATTCAAAAGATCCAAAGCATCTGGTCAAACTTTGAAGATATAGTTTTAAATCTGCAGGAACTTATAGAAGATACTGCACATGAACTATATAAAGAAGACAGAACACTTGCTAAAGAATATCTTTCAAAATACACAGGTGTTCTCTCCAATCTGGCTATAACAAAAGCCAGAAATCTTCAACAGGAACTAAATTAAATCTGTTTTCAGGTTTTAATACATCCGGAACAGATATAATGTATCCCGATGTATTATAATAAATAAATTTTCAAGGGGGAAGAGAGAATTGAGAAATTGTAATTTTAAAGCAATCTTATTAATCATGGTTTTAATGACAGTATTGATCAGTATCCCGGGACTGGCTCAGGATAAGTATGGAGGTACCCTTGTATTTGGCAGAGGTGGAGATTCCGTAAATCTAGACCCTATTAATGCCACTGATGGAGAGTCATTCAAAGTAACTTTACAGGTATATGACACCTTGGTCCAGCACAAACCCGGCACCACAGAAGTTATACCTGCTCTTGCCAGGAAGTGGGATGTTTCAGATGATGGCAAAACATGGACATTTTACCTGCGGGAAGATGCTTATTTCCATGATGGAAACCCTGTTAACGCTGAAGCAGTTAAATGGAACTTTGACCGCTGGCGTCTGGAAGACAATCCCTACCATAAAGGAGGAAGTTTTGCCTATTATCCTTACATATTCCAGGGTTTTCCTGGAGTTATAAAGGAAGTAAATGTCGTTGATGACTATACAGTTAAATTTATCCTGAATGAACCACAGGCTCCTTTTTTAAGAAATCTTGCAATTGTTGCTTTTGGTATTGCCAGTCCAGAGGCAGTTGAAAAATGGGGTGAAGATTATTTTAAACATCCAGTAGGAAGCGGCCCCTTTAAGTTTGTAGAATGGAGAAAAGATGACCGGATAATCCTGGAAGCTAATGAGGATTACTGGAATGGAAGGCCTTACCTGGATAAGGTTATATTGAGGTCAATACCAGACAGTTCTGCCCGCTATATGGAATTACAGGCCGGAGCTATTGATATGATGAACCAGGTTAATCCCGAAAATGTTAAAAGTATTCAAGATAATGAAGAACTGAAACTATTAATCAGGCCAAGTATGAATGTTGCCTATCTGGCTATGAATTTTGCTTTTGAACCATTTGATAATGTCAAGATCAGAAGAGCTTTTAGTCATGCTATTAACAAACAGGAACTAATTGACGCTTTTTATGTTGATTTAGCTGAACCAGCTAAGCTTCCTTTACCACCATCTGTCTGGGCTTATAATGATAAGATAAAAGATTATGAGTATAACCCTGAAAAAGCAAAAGAGTTACTGGCAGAGGCCGGTTATCCGGATGGATTTGAATTTGACTTATATTACATGCCTGTGCCGAGGCCCTATATGCCCAAACCAAAATTAATTGCTCAGACTCTGCAGTATTATTTAAGTCAAGTTGGTATCAAGGCCAATCTTGTAACCTATGACTGGAGTACCTATCTAGACAAACTGTCAAACAAGGAAGCTGAAACCTTTATTATTGGCTGGATCGGGGACAATGGTGACCCTGATAATTTCTTATTCCCGTTACTCGATAAAACAAATTCTGAGAATAACTATAAGAGTGAAGAACTACACAAGGTCCTTGTAGCTGCACAGACCGAGTTAAACACAGAAAAGAGAAAAGAATTATATTATAAGGCCCAGGAGATTATCCATGAAGATGCTCCCTTTGTCCCCCTGGTCCATTCTACTGACCCACTGGCTTTGAAAAATAAAGTAATGAATTATATACCTAACCCGACAATTACTGAGACTTTCCACAAAGTCTGGTTACAGAATAAATAATAAATAGAACTGTTAACAGATTAATGCTCAAATTAGGGGGGTAAATTAATACTTGCCGGTAAGAATAAGTATATTTTCACCCCTCTTTTAATTGAATTTAGTTGTTTTATTGTAATTAACTGTCAATGGGAGGTATGGAATGCTGAACTACACATTAAAAAGAATAATTGCCCTGTTACCAATAATAATCGGAGTTACTATTGCAATTTTTCTGCTGGTTCATCTAGTTCCAGGAGATCCAGCTAAAACAATGCTGGGTGAAAGGGCTACTCCAGAATCGATTAAAGCCGTGAGAGAATCAATGGGATTAAATGACCCTCTCTATGTACAATTTTCGCGTTATGTCAATAAATTAATCCATGGCGACCTAGGCCGGTCGGTTATCAGCAACGAACCGGTAATAAATGAAATTAAAGTGCGTTTTCCTGCTACTTTTGAACTTGCATTATTTGGAATGCTCTTTGCGGTTATTGTTGGTATACCTGTGGGTATTATTGCTGCAACACATCATAACTCGTGGTTTGATAATATTAGCATGATGGGAGCATTATTTGGTGTTTCAATGCCTATATTCTGGCTGGGTTTAATGTTTATCTGGATTTTTGCAGTCATATTAAAAATATTACCACCATCTTCCCGATTAAGTGTTGGTATAGCTCTTCATCCTATAACAAATATCTATTTGCTTGATAGTATAATCCAGGGCTCCTGGGCAGCTTTCTGGGATTCACTGAAACATTTGATCCTTCCTGCAACTGTGATGGGAACTATACCGCTGGCGATTATAGCACGAATGACCCGTTCTTCTATGCTGGAAGTATTAAAGAAAGATTATATCAGAACTGCCTATGCTAAGGGCTTAACTGAAAGAGTTGTAGTTTATAAACATGCCCTCCGAAATGCTCTGATTCCGATTATAACTGTTGTTGGTCTTCAATTCGGGCTTCTTTTAGGCGGAGCAGTTCTTACTGAAACTATTTTCTCCTGGCCTGGTCTTGGCAAATATCTACTTACAGGTATCTATGCCCGGGATTTTCCTGTTGTTCAGGGGGTTGTTTTATTCTTTGCCATCGTCTTTGTCATAGTAAATCTAATAGTTGATTTATCCTATAGTCTTATCGATCCCCAGATTAATTATAATTAATTTAAAAACTGGAGGTATAATGTCATGAAAGACAACAGGAAAAATAAGAAAGATATCAGTAATCCCTGGCTGGAAGCCTGGGACCGGCTGAAAAAAAACAAACTGGGCAGAATGGGTCTTATTCTGGTAGGTATCTTAATAACCACAGCAATATTGGCCCCGATCATCGCCCCCTACAGTTTTAAAGAACAGAATATACTGAAACGGTATCAACCTCCTTCCAGACAGCATTTGCTGGGTACCGATGAACTGGGAAGAGATATATTAAGCAGAATTATCTATGGTGCAAGAATCTCCCTGCAGATAGGATTAATCTCCATCAGTATTTCTTTATTGGTAGGAGTAACCCTGGGGCTTATTGCCGGTTACTACGGAGGAATATGGGATATGGTGATTATGCGTTTTATGGATATTATGCTGGCCTTTCCTGCAATATTATTGGCTATCGCGATTGTAGCAATCCTGGGACCGCAATTGCAGAATGCTATGATAGCTATCTCTATAGTAAATGTTCCGCGCTTTGCCAGACTAATAAGGTCCTCTACCCTATCTGTTAAAAACTCAGATTATATAAATGCAGCCAGAGGTATCGGAAGTAATGATCTGAGGATTATTTTATACCATGTTCTGCCGAACTCCATGGCCCCTCTAGTAGTTCAGACTACATTGAGTATCGCTACAGCCATTCTGGAAGCAGCCGCCCTCAGTTTTCTGGGATTGGGTGCACAGCCACCTACCCCGGAATGGGGAGCCATGTTAAGTGATGCACGCAGTTCACTCCAGATGGCACCCTGGGTAGCAGCCTTTCCCGGACTGGCAATCATGTTTGGGGTACTTGGTTTCAATCTACTAGGAGATGGGTTAAGGGATGCTCTGGATCCAAAAATGATTAATATCTAAAAAGAATATAATCAAAATAAATTAACCGTCCTACAGAGCATACATCTCTGCCGGATATACATCTATAGAGAACAAAAAAGCTGCTTTAATGAAGTACTCCTATTAACGCAAACAATGAGTAGATCAAAAAAGCGGCTTTTATGTTTCTTTATCAGTTCACCTTTATCATCAAGTAATTGAACATTAACTTTAATTTCTCTTGAAAAGTAGTTAATTATTACATAAAAAAACTCGCTATTAAGCGGATATTAAAAATAATCATTATCATAAATCTTTTTCAACTTTCACCCCGGGGACCTCCTTAAAATGCTCATCACGGGTATATACCAGTAAATTATTATTGATAGCAAGTGCTGATATTATTATATCTGTTAAAGGAATTGTAATTCCATTTCTTCTGAGTTTAAAAGAAATCTCCCCTGCTGTTTTCCAGTCTTTCATACTGTTGTCTATAAATGGTACAGCATCTATGCAATTTGCCAGTTTTTGAAATTCACTTTCACTCTTAACACCCTGAAGTAGTTCAGCTACAACAGGCCCCGCTATAAATACATTATTTTCCATTAGCCCCTTTTCTATTACTTTAATTATTTTTTCATTTTCCTTAAAGTATTCGATCCAGATTGAAGTATCAATTAGCATTGGATTCTTCAATCTCAGCACTCCTTATTTTTTTGATAGATTCCTCATCAAATTCAATCTTCCCCTTCAATTTCATAAATTGCTGCAATTTTTTATAGCGGACAGCATCTTTCAGGGCAATCTCAATCATTTCCGATCTGCTATTAGCCTTATAGACTGTTTCAGTTTCTTTTATTACATCATCAGAAATATTAATTGTCGTTCTCATTCTTCATCATTCCCTTCATACTAATTATACATCATTATTGTATGTTAATCAAGAATATTTATGTTCATCTTCTTCCTGTAAGAACTTCAAAGGTAACTATTTCCTGGGGGATTCTTAATTCATTCCGATATAATTCCTTGATTTTTTCTGCAGCAGGTTCCTCATTAACTGCTAAAAATTCTTCAACTACTTTTTCCAGAACTGATTCATCTGGCTTTTGTTCTTTTACAATCGGATAACCACTATTACCTCTTAATAACATCTGCTTATAATAATCTGTGTGAAGACTAATTGCCAGTTCAGGATATTTCTCACACAAACCAGTATAAATAGCAAGACCAGCCGGGTCAATATCACCGGCATATTTTATCTGAATCAACTGTAAATCAGCTATCTCATTCAGGAATTTCAGACTATCTATAATATGATTTCCTCCACCAAAAATCAGGGTATCAGGCGCATAAGAAAAAATTTCATATCCACCTTCAATCGCCCTTTTACAGGCAATAAAGGCAGAATGATTTTCCAGAATCAAAATGTTTTTAATTTTACTGGTTCCCTGGTTCCAGTAAACAAACATCTGACTGTATTTTTCCGCTTTAATATCACCCAGAGTGAGATGTAACCTGGTTAATAGTTTCTTTCCTGCTGAATCCAGTAAATATTTCTCATTCCCAAAAAGTTCAAAAGATCTTTCTTCCCGGCTGGCCCATTCCCTTTCTTCTTTTTCTGCTAAAAATCGAGCTATGTTTTTGAGTTTTTCAGAGAGCCTTTCAGATTGCAGAGCCGGCCGCTTCAAAAAATAATTCAGGTCAAGCCGCCTGGATAATTTGAATATCAGTGTATCATCCCAACCCTGTTTCACTGTTTCAACAAACTGCCAGCGAACTTTCAGTGGTGGTATGCGGCCGTTAAATTCCGAGCTTTTAATGGAAACAATTTTTCCTTTATCCTCATAATCACAGAGTAGTTGACATAAAGCCTGGTAACCACCTGCTTTTTCATATCCGGTTACACCACCCGACCTGTCTATAAGATATTCTTCAAAATCAATCAAAGTAAATCTTTTTCTCTTTTCCAGTACTTTCTTTTTATATTCTTTAAACAGTTTTTCCAGTCTTTCGTAACCTTGCACCGTAAATCACCTGCCCCTGAACTACTCCCCGTCCTTTTTCATCATCTTTAATTTCAAGTGCCCAGAATACAGGGAACCTTTCACTGATTTCAGTCTTAATTATTTCGGGAGCTGCAAAAGCAACAATCTGAAAGTTTAGTTTATCAGCAATTTCAAAAACTGGGTCAAGAACATGAGCTGCTGAAGCCTTACCAAAGGGATTATCCAGAAACAATACAGTCCAGGGATTAGTCTGGTCCAGTTTCTGCTTTTTGTAATTTACCAGCATCATAATCATAAAAGCATTAATGGAAAGGGATTGTCCGCCACTACCCTCAGGAGTATCTCCTTTACCCTGGATTACTGATTCCCAATCAGCATAAAAATAATCCTCAGGTTTAAAATATTTAAATTCATTCCTCTCGCTCATTTTATAAACCTCAAGAACCGGATAACGTCCCCGGACAGCCCGGGAAAAGAGAGCTGAATCACCAGTATAATCGGCCAGTTCGGATTTCGTTAACCTCTCAACATTAATATCCTCTCTGTTGAATCTTTCAATAATATCGACAAAGTATTCCTTCAATTCCGGTATTATTTCCTCTTCCCTTTCGGGAAGAAAGTCTTTTCTTTTAAGACGGACCAGGGGAAAAGCATAACCACTCTCATTATGATAAACCATATTATTAATCATTTCCTGCAGAGCAGTAATAATTCTGATAACATGAATAGCTGAACGCTCAGCCCACTGGTTTCTGGCTCTTTCTGCTTCAGTCTTATCATTATCAAGCCGGCTCAGTTCATTGAAGAGATATTCCCGGAAACTTGTCAGCATTTCCTGATTATAGGCATAGGCCTCACTACGGAAACCCTGAATTATCTTTTCCTGAATACGGTTTTTCAAAATTTTATTTCTTACCAGTTCCTCCACATTGCTTTTAAATTGATAAAAATCCTCTTCAGTTTTATCTTTTAATTCCTTTAACTTCTGTCTGAACTCCTGGTAATCTCTGACCCATTTCTCAACCATATCTTCCGGATTTGCTCTGATTTCTTCCTCAATTTGACTATTGATTTCCCCTTTGTCCGGCTTAAGTTCATATTGTTCTAATTTATTATTCAAAATTTTTAAATGGCTAATCTTATCACTATAATCTTCGAGCATTTTATCCAGTTTCTGACTGTATTCCCGGTTTTCTTCAAGCGAACTATTAATAA
>JADQBU010000113.1 GCA_016278435.1 Halanaerobiales bacterium | reverse complement strand
TGAGCTTGCAGAATAATTCAGAAATTGTTAAAAGTAATTTAGATCGGGAAATAGCTGTTCAGGACCTTAAGCTGGCCCTGAAGAATCTGTATCCAGATATTAGCTTACAGAGTTCATATACAAGACTGGAAGAGGCACCGATGACTTTGTTTGGGGAGGGATCCAGGAATAATTACAGTACTAAAATAACTTTGACCCAACCGGTTTATGCCGGGGGAAAGATTAGACTGGGAATCGACCAGGCAGAAAAGGGATTGGAACTGGCAAAAGTCCAGGATGAAAAGCAGATGAGTGATACCCTATTCAAGGTGATCCAGGCCTATTATAATGTGATTATGGCCCGGGACCGGGTTAATATAGAGAAAGAAGCCCTGGAACTGGTTAAAGAACATCACCGGATGGCCAAGGTAAGCTATGAGGTGGGGACAGCCATTAAAACTGATCTGCTCCAGGTTGAAATAGAGGAAAGCAAAGCCGAACAGAGTGTTCTTTCCGCTCAGAACCAGCTCTGGCTGGCCCGGCAAAATCTGGCCAATATGATCGGAGTAAGCGGTGATTTTAATCTGGCTGAACCGGAACTTGAACCAGAACTTGATATGGATTTTGATAAACTGTATCAACAGGCCCTTGTCAACCGGTCAGAACTGAAAACACTGACCTTGAACAGGGAGATGATAGAGACAAATCTGGAAATTGAGAAGAAAAGCCATATGCCCAATGTTAATATAATTGGGAATTACAGCTGGCAGGGAGATGAATTTTCCCTGAAGGACGGCAGCTGGGATTTAACGGTTGCCGGCAGTATTTCATTATTCTCCGGAGGTAAGTCTACTACTAAAAAGGATAAGATCAAGAAAAACCTTGAAAAGTTAAAGGTTTCCGAAAATAATCTTAATAATATGTTAGAACTGGAAATCAGACAGAAAATGATGGAGATTGGTGAAAATCAACAGAATGTAAAAATTCAAAAGATGAATTTAAATAAAGCAGAAGAAAATTTAAGGCTTGAGGAGAAACGGTTTGAAGCTGGAGTAGGTAGGAGTATCGATGTACTGAATGCTCAGACTACACTTAAACAGACCAAAATAGCCCTCAGTCAATCTGAATACCGTTATGAACAGTCATTATTTGATCTTTTAGCCAGTACCGGAAATTTACTTGATTATGTCAGGGGGATAATAAATAATGAATAATAAATACTTGAAAGTAATAATAGTGATAATACTGGTGAGTATTATCAGTCTGCCGATTATGTCAGCATCTATGCCAGTTGAGGTTAACGAGGTTAAAACTGGAGATATCAGCAACGTTAAAGTAATCGGGGGGACAATCGAACCATATAAAGATATAAGAATTTCATCTACACTTGGTGGAATTATTGATAGTTTAAATATTGAAATAGGTCAGCAGGTAAAAACTGACCAGGAACTAATTGTTCTTGAACAGGACCAGTTGAAATTACAGGTTCAGCAGGCACAATCATCATTAAAAGCAGCCCGGGCTAATCTGCAGCAGTTGAAAAATGGAGCGACTGAAGAACAACTGGCAGCAAGTCTGGCCGGTGTCAAACAGGCTGAAGCGTCTCTGGAGATGGCCCAGGCCGGTCTGGCCAAAGTCAAAAAGGGTGCTGAGGAAGAACAGATTAAGGCCAGTGAAGCCGGTGTTAAGCAGGCGAAAGCAGCTCTACATCAGGCCCAATCCAGCTATGAGATGGCTAAAAATGGTGCGACTCCAGAAGAAATTGCTCAGGTTGAAGCCTCCTATCAGCAGGCAGCTGCTTCTCTGGAGGGAGCAAAGAGTTCACTGGAGATAATTCAGCAGATCTATGAAGAAAGGACAGCCTTGAAACAGCAGATGCTTAATGCTAAAATTCAGGTTGATACGGCTAAAAAACAAATTGAAGCAGCTGAGGCCAGGTTAGAACAGAGCAAGATAGGACTGGAACAGGCGCAAAATAATCTGGAAAGCAGCCGGAATAATCTGGAACAGGCCAGAAAGGAATATGACCGGGTTGAGTCTCTATATAAAGAAAAAGTTGTATCCCAACAACAGTATGATAGAGCAGAAAGCCAGTTTGAAAATGCCAAAACAGCTGTAAAAAATGCTGAAACTGCTGTAGAAAATGCCCGGAAGACCATTAACAGTGCAGAAATAGCAAAACAGCAGGCTGAAATAAGTTATCAGGGTGCAGTAGAAATGTATAATCTGGCTAAATACAATTACGAAAATCCAACACAACTGAAACAACAGCTCGCTTCGGCTAAAACCCAGGTTGCTGTTTCAGAGGCCAGTAAGGAACTTACTGCTGCCAATCTGGCCAAGGTTAAGAAGGGAACCAGACCAGAACAGATAGAAATCAGCAAAGCCGGTGTAGAACAGGCCAGTGCAGGATTAAAAGCAGCTGAGGCACAACTGGCTCAGGTCAAGAAGGGTGCAGCTGCGGAAGATATTCAGCAGAGTCAAGCTGGAGTTAAACAGGCTGAAGCTGCCCTGGAGAGAGCAAGGGCTAACCATGCGCAGCTTGAAAAGGGTGCCAGTGAAGAAGAAATTATGGCTACAGAGTCCAATGTTGAAAGAGCAGAAATTGCTCTGGAAATGGCCCGGAAAAATCTTGAAGATAGTGTGATTAAGAGTCCGATTTCCGGGATAATTGCTTCGGTAAGTGTTGATGAAGGGGAGATGATTGGTCCCGGTACCCCTGTGACGGATGTAGTAGACTTAAGCCGGGTTTATATTAATGTCGGTATCAGTGCTGATATATTGAATAATATCAAGGTTGGAGATAAGGTAAATGTAGATGTGCTTGCCTATGATGATGGATATCAGCAGGGGACCATTAAAAGTATCAGCCCGGTGGTAGATCCCAGGGCCCAGACATTCCCTGTGAAAATATTGATGGATAATAAGGAATTGAAATATAGAGGCGGTATGTTTGCTGATGTTTACTTTGAACTGTCAAAATCAAGTAATGCCTTAATTATACCATTGAAAGCAGTACTGGATCTCGATAATCAGCCATATGTCTATCTGGTAAAGGGAGATAGTGTTGAAAAACGTGAAATCAAACTTGGTGTGGTCAATACAGAAAAAGCAGAGGTTACTGATGGTCTAAATAAAGGTGACCGGATAGTTGTAAATGGACAGAATTCACTGCAGGACGGGGATAAGGTTGAGGTGATATCACAATGAAGATTTCTGATATTGCCATTAAGAGGCCAGTAACTACTACCATGCTAGTACTTCTGGTAGTACTACTGGGATTTATTGCTCTGCAGAGGACAGATATTGACCTCTTTCCCGATTTGACTTATCCCGGGGCAGCTGTAATTACTAGTTATGAAGGTGTTGGCCCGGAAGAAGTTGAAAACATGGTCACAAAGCCGATAGAAAATTCTCTGGCTACGGTTACAAATATCCAGACCCTGACGTCGACCTCGAGTAAGGGGCAGTCGGTGGTTGTAGCTGAATTTTCCTGGGGTACTGATATGGATGCTGTAACCCTTGACATGCGGGAGAGCCTTGATTTAATTCGAGATGCACTTCCAGATGATGCGGCTGACCCTTTTGTTATCAAATTTGATCCCTCTCTAATGCCGATAATGCAGGTTGGTGTATCGGGTGGCGATGACCTTGCCTCACTGAAGAAGATAATCGAAGATAGAATCTCTCCCCGGCTGGAGAGACTGGAAGGTGTAGCTTCTGTAAGTATGGTGGGAGGTCTGGAAAGGGAAATATTAATTACATTTGACCAGACTAAATTGAATAATTATAATGCCAATCTATCCAGTATTATCAGCACTCTAAGAATGGAAAATCTGAACCTTTCCGCCGGTGCTGTGGATCGGGCAAATCACGAACTCCTGGTCCGGGTTACCGGGAAGTTCAAATCATTACAGGATATTGAAAATATTTTGATTCAGACCGGACAGGGAGGAACGGTCCGGTTGAGTGATATGGCTGTGGTTAGAGATACATATAAGGAGATGACCAATAAAGCTTATTTAAATGGGCAGCCGAGTATCGGTCTGGCTATCCAGAAGCAGACTGATGCCAATACTGTACAGGTATCTAACAAGATCAAGGATGAGATGCAGTCGATTGAACTGGATTTTAATGGGAATATAAAAATGGTACCGATCATTGATCAGGCTGATTATATTGAACGTTCTATTGGTCAGGTCGGAACAAATGGCCTTTACGGTGCTATTCTGGCTATTATTGTTCTCTTTATTTTCCTGCGTAATCTCCGGAGTACCATTATTATCGGAGTAGCTATTCCGGTTTCAGTTGTAGCCACCTTTCTGTTAATTTACTTCGGGGGACTTACCCTGAACATGATGACTCTGGGAGGACTGGCTCTGGGAATTGGGATGCTTGTTGATAATTCGATTGTGGTATTGGAAAATATATTCCGGTACCGGAGGGAGGGTGCAGATAGAATCACTGCTGCCCGCAAAGGCAGCCAGGAAGTGGGAATGGCTATTACAGCATCCACAATAACCACGGCTGTTGTTTTTCTGCCGGTTGTTTTTGTTGGGGGAATGGCTTCCCAGTTATTCAGGGAACTGGCTCTGACAGTAACCTTTTCTCTGCTGGCATCTCTGTTAGTATCACTGACATTAATCCCGGTTATGTCCTCAAAAATTTTGAAGGTTAACAGGAAATCAGACAATAGGACCTGGCTGGATGGCTTAAAAGGTTTTTATAAAACAACTTTGAACTGGACCCTGTCCCACCGCTGGCTTGTTATTGTTATCCTGGTTTTAGCTCTGGCCGGTAGTATCTCCCTTTACCCCATGATTGGGTCTGAGTTTATTCCCAGTATGGATCAGGGGCAGATACAGATTGCTGCCCAGTTACCGACCGGTACAATTCTGGAAAATACGGAAAGAGTGGCAGGCCAGATAGAGGATCAAATTCTACCGATGCCGGAAGTGGAATATATACTGACAAATATCGGTTCTTCAGGACAGATGATGTCCATGGGAGGAAATTCGAGTGTGGCCAGTTTCTTTGTGAAGTTAAAATCCTCTGCTGAAAGGGATAGAACCACCTCTGAAGTGATGGAAGAGATTCGGAATAAGATCAGGATTCCTGATGTTGACCTAAGTGTCAGTTCCATGGATATGGTCGGTGGTGGTCTTGGAGGTGGAAGACCGATATCGATCAAGGTAAAAGGTGATAGTCTGGAAACTCTGGCCCGGATCACCGGTGATATAATGAATATTATCAGCGGTATCGAGGGAGTCAGGGAAATAGAAGATAGTTTTTCCGACGGACGTCCTGAAATGCAGATAAATATCAACAGGACCCTGGCCACACAGTATGGATTGAGGGTAGGACAGATTGGCTCAACTATCCAGAATTCTCTCAGTGGTCAGGTGGCTACCCGTTATGAAGTGGGTGGAGAGGAATACGATATCAGGGTCAAATTAAATGAAAAAGATATAGGCACCCCCGCTCAGGTCAAAGACCTTATATTGACCACACCTGCTGGTGTCCGTATACCACTTAATAGTATTGCTGATTTCAGGGTAGTTGAGGGACCCCGGACCATCGAACGAGAAAACCAGGTAAGATATGCAACTGTTTCAGCAGCCCTCTATCAGGCTGATCTGGGGGTTGTTATGAGTGAAATTAGAGCCCGGCTGGATGAAAAATTACAACTGCCCCCTGGTTATGAACTGGAATACGGGGGAGAATATGAACAGATGACTGACTCCTTTAAAGATCTCGCTATGGCCTTCCTGCTGGCAATAGTGCTGGTCTATATGGTTATGGCTTCCCAGTTTGAGTCGCTGCTTCATCCCTTTATCATCATGTTTACTGTGCCCATGGCCATTATAGGTGTCTTACTCGGTTTATTCCTGACAGATCATAATTTTTCTGTAGTGTCTGTAATTGGAATTGTTATGCTGGCGGGGATAGTTGTTAATAATGCTATTGTGCTGGTTGATTATATTAATACACTCCGTTCCCGCGGAATGGGGTTAAGAGAAGCTATACTGGAGGCCGGTCCAGTCAGATTGAGGCCGATCTTGATGACTGCTCTGACAACGATTCTGGCCCCGCTGCCCCTGGCCCTGGGAATCGGAGAAGGAGCAGAAATTCAGGCCCCAATGGCTGTTGTTGTAATCGGCGGCTTGAGTTTCGCGACCCTGCTTACCCTCTATGTGGTGCCGGTACTTTATTCTCTAACCGCCGGTCTGGGCCGTAAAATAATTGTATCTGAAAGTGTGCAAGAAGCGGAAGAAACGGGTGTTAGTTCTTGAAATATTCTTGCTGACTGAAATATAATATAAGGAGTCGTTCTCATGCAGAAAATCAAATTAATCTATAATCCTGTATCTGGAGGCAGAGATTTCCCTGTCTATCTGGATAGTTTTCTCAAAAAATTTCAGAGTGAAGGTTTTGATATCCGTGTCTACCGCAGTAACTGCAAAGGGGATATAGCCAACGGTATGCTGGATATGAAACAGGAGAAATATGATCTATTGATAATAGCTGGTGGGGACGGCTCTGTTAATGAGACCGTTAATGGCATGATGAGAAATAATATAGATGTACCGCTCGGCATTATACCTACCGGTACGGTTAATGATTTTGCCAGCTGTATTAATATGCCGGCAGATATTGAGCAGTGTTTCCAGATTATTCTGGAACAGAATCTGCGAACAGTTGATATCGGCAGGGTTAACGAGCGCTTTTTCATAAATGTCTGTGCCGGCGGCCTACTGTCACAGATTGCGCATACTACCAATACCGGTCTTAAGAATAAGTTCGGACGTATTGCCTATTACATGAACGGAATCAGGGGTTTCTCCAATCTAAAACCCCTTCCCTTAAAGATAACTACTTCCAGTGATGAGATCAAGGAAAAGTTATATCTCTTTCTTATTTTGAATAGTAAAGGGGCAGGGGGGTTTAATAATCTTGTAGCAAATGCCTCCATTAATGATGGGTTGTTTGATTTTATAGGAATTAAAGCCAGTATTTCTTTATATGATATAATGCTTCTTTTACTTAAGTTGTTTCAGGGTGAACATCTAGAAAACAGAAATGTACTTTATTTACAGGATAATTACTTCAAGGTGGAACCGGTTTCAGTGGGGAATTATTCTCCCTGTGATGTGGATGGAGAAAAAGGTCCTCATTTTCCCCTGGATATTTCTCTTTTCCCCGGGGCTTTAAAGGTAATTACAAATTTTAATTAATTTCTAATCTAATTTTAATTAATATTTAATAAATGTATGATACTATAATAATAGAAAATCAGAAACAATAGAAAATCAGAAGACATCCTGTTGATGTTTTTCCTCTTCCAGCCACCTTTCCGGTGGCTTTTTTAATGGACAGAGTTATTATTTTAATTTTTTAGTTCAGCTACTTTACTGGCAAACCAGGATGTATGGAGATCTTCATCTATTAAATTAGACCACAGTAATTCAAAGAGATTTTCATCGAGACCGGATTCCAGGATAAAATCTTTATAATCCCGCATGGCTTTCTCTTCCAGGGCAATATCTGTTTTGAGAATATTTATAACTCCTGTTTTCCCTGTTATTTTACCAGCAATTTTCCCTGCTATTGGTGCAACTTTATCTCCAATGAAGGTTGGTTTTCCTCCTAGCTTTTTAATTTTACTGGCTATATTATCAACATGCTGCTGTTCAATAACAGCTACTCTTGCCATTGTTTTTTTTAGATAAATGTCATCTATTTTTCTGCTCTGAGCTGTATAGAGGTCAACCTGAGACTTTTCAATCGAATAAAACCAGTTGAGACGCCGGATTAATTTGCTCTTCTTCAAGCCCTGTTCTCCTCCACCTTTTTTATTTATTATTTGTTTGCAGGATAATTTTATTCCAGAGTTAGAATTGAGAACAGTTAGTTAAGGGTATTATAGATACTGTGTAAGAGGGTAATAACATAAATATTCTTCTCCTGGTTTCGAATCAGACCGAAGATAATTCCACCAGTTGTGGCCCATAATACATTGGTTAGTGAGGAAAAGTGCATTGCCCCGAAGAGGAAAGCTGATATGACCACTGCTGTAAATTTTTTGGAAACAAAGTTACTGTTATTTTCCAGGTAATCTTTCAGCAGATATAATAAGATACCCCGGAAGAGCAACTCTTCTGGAAAACCGGTTAGAATTATCTGGTATAGAAAATTTCTATATTTATTAATAGTAAAAGGGAGTGTATGTTCAATTGTATTTAACAGGATAATAAAGGTCAACAGTCCTGTAATAAGATAAATCGAGCTTTTTAATAGAGTGTGGGATCTCCAGTTATACTTAAGCCCCATTTCTTGCAATGATAAACCAGACCAGCGGAATAAGAGGATTATCATATTTATAAGCATGATATTATAAAAGATGGCAAAATAAAACGGCCGAGGAATATGAACGTGGTTCAGGGTTATTCTAAACTGGCTTATTTTAAATAAATAGATGAAAATAAGGATAAAGAGCAAATCCCGGATTCTAACTTTTCTACTATCTCTGGAAAAGATATCTACAGAAAATAATTTTACAAAGATTAAGCTCAGGAGAGTAAAGATAATAACCATTGCCAGAAAAGGATATATTCCCTGCACTGGAGTCAAGAGCAGAGCCAGTATTAACTGGAAGATAGAAAAACCGGCAATAATAAATACAATTTTAAAATTCTTGAGCAGTATTTCATGAAAAAAGGTAATTCCCAGGCATATAAATAAGATTGAACACAGAATAATAATATTAGCAGGTTTTCCTCCTGTGAACAGGGGAATAAATAATAGAAATAAGGATATAAAATAATATAGTTTTTTATTGTTTATAACATTTTCAAATAACATTTTTTCTCCTCTCGTGGAATGGAAGAATAGATAAGGAACCAGAACCGGGGAGATAAAATAATCTCCCCGGTCTGATTGATGCTGCTGGCTCTAGAAACTAAATGTAAATGATCCAACACCGACACCGACTGAGACATCAATCTGATCATCTTCATCATCATAAGTTGCAGATACGCCCGGAGATGAAATACCAGCATCAAAATCAGTTTCAACATCTGGTCCAGGTGCTGAATAGTCATGGCCTATATATCCTCCGAGGTCTGAACCGTGGGAGCCAAAAGCAATCATTCCCCCGTTGATATCCCTTAATTCTTCTGTGGTAAGTGAGCGGGTAGCCAAAGCAAATCCCTCCTTTCCTGGAAAATATTTACATCAAGTACAGTTTAAAACTATCACATTTTACAACAAAATTCTACTATTTTTTCAGGTAGGGGTCACTTTATTTTCCTGAATCAGCAGGAAAAAGCTGCTGTTAATTTAAATATATAGATATAACCAGATTATAGGAGGTTTTTCTGATGAAAATTGCAGGAATCCAGATGGGGCCTCATAATGGCAGGTATGAAGAAAATATTAATAAGGTTAAGCAACTGGTGGACAGGACTGTTTTAGAGGAAAAACCGGATATAATTGTAATGTCTGAACTCTGCAGCACACCTTATTTCCCAAAAACAAGAAACCAGGAATACTTCAAAATGGCTGAAGAAATTCCGGGAAAGACGACTGATTTTTTTGCAGAACTGGCTGAGATATATGAGGTGATAATTATTGGAACAGTATTTGAAAAGGAGGTTGTAGGAGGAGAAAGCAGGTACTATAATACTGCTTTTATTGTCAAGCCTGGAGATGGTTTGCTGGGCAAATATCATAAAACACATTTACCCCGCTTTACAGAAGGGGAACTTACAACTTTTGAAAAATATTACTTTACTCCTGGTGATAGCTTGCCGGTATTTAATCTAATGGGAGTAAACTGTGGATTATTAATCTGTTATGACCGTTCTTTTCCAGAAACCATTAGATCTTTAACTCTGAAAGGTGCACAGGTAATATTTCTGCCGGTAGCAGCTGCTGGTTTCAGAGGAGAGAAGTTTATCGAAGAGTTAAAGGTCAGGGCCCTGGAAAACGGAATTTTTATTGTTGCTGTCAATAAGGGTGGGGATGAACATTTTCCACCAGATATGAAACCACACCATCACTTTGGTAAAAGCTGTATAATTAATCCCTATGGGGATATTGAGGCAGAACTCGATGATTCTCCTTTTGCCCTGCTGAGAGGGAAGCTGGATTTTACCCATATAGAACAGTCCCGGAAAAAACTGAATTATCTACGGGATAGAAGGCCGGAACTTTACGGGGACCTCTGCCAGGGGAAATAGATAATCTAAAATTGCAGTTTGAAATATACTTAATACCAATATTAAATAACAGATTTTGAGATCTTGTCAGAGGGGTAAGAATCAGAATAAATAAAAGAGGATGATAATCACAATGAAACTACCTGTAGAAAGATGGTATGAAGCCATTAAAGAGCG
This sequence comes from Halanaerobiales bacterium, assembly GCA_016278435.1. Classification (GTDB taxonomy): domain Bacteria; phylum Bacillota; class Halanaerobiia; order Halanaerobiales; family JADQBU01; genus JADQBU01. Next base: position 5,005 of record JADQBU010000113.1, on the reverse strand, counting down.
TAAATCACGCAGAAATTACCTTGAGAAACCCATTGCCAGGGAAACTTTAAAAGAATTACAGGAATGCAGGGAAGAAATAAATCAAATATTTTCTGAGGCAAGAATTGTTATTGTTGAAGGTAATACTGAGCAAATATTTAAGGGGTTTATCGGGTCATATGGAAGTATTAAAGGGGCTCCTGCTTATGCTGCCTTTATCGGAGATACCAGAGATGAGAATATAAATGAGAAGATCGGCTATTGTGGTGAATGTTTTATCCTGGAGGCGACAGCCCTGGGACTGGGGACCTGCTGGGTTGCCGGTACTTACAGGCCTGACCGGGTAGAGGAAGAACTGGATTTGAAAGAGTATGAACAGTTATATTCTATTACACCCCTGGGTTATGTTAGAAACCAATACTCACTTGGGGAAAAGATTACAACGAGGATGGTTTCTTCCCGGCAGCGTAAAGAGTTAGACGAGCTTTGCCAGGATGGTTACAAGCAGGACTGGCCGCAGTGGATACAATCTGCTTTACAGGCAGCCCGACTTGCTCCTTCTGCTATCAACCGCCAGCCCTGGCGTTTCAGGGTTGAGAATGATTCAATTATAGTTTATAAGGAAGGGAAATCACGCGGGAAAGTAGCCCTGGAACTGGACTGTGGGATTGCCATGTTGCATATTGAGGTAGGTGCCTTAAAGGAAGGCAAAAAGGGAGCATGGGAGTTCCTTAAAGGGCCGGATGTAGCCTGTTTTAAATAATGTATTATTAAGTTTCAGGGGAGGTATAAAAATGGAGAAAGAAATAGCTAAAGAACTGGACCAGGAGACTGTAGAAAAGATTCTTGCTTTCCAGCGGGATGAGATTACTGAATATCATATTTATAATAAACTTGCGTCCCGGACAAAAGGTGTTGGAAATAAAAAGGTTCTGAAGGATATTGCCCGGGATGAGAGAGAGCATTATTATTTCTGGAAAAACTACAGCCAGGAGAGTCCCCGGGCCAAACGGTGGAAGATTCTTTTCTATTACTGGATTTCGGTAATCTTCGGCTTGACATTTGGGATCAAATTAATGGAAAGAGGAGAGGAGAATGCCCAGGTTACCTATAGCAAAATAATAAGTATTATTCCTGAGGCAGAGAAAATAATGATTGAGGAAGAAGAGCATGAGCATGAACTTATTAATCTGCTGGAGGAAGAACATCTGCAGTATATAGGGTCGATAGTTCTCGGCCTTAACGATGCCCTGGTGGAGTTGACCGGTACCCTGGCCGGATTAAGCTTTGCTCTCAAAAATACAGATCTAATCGCTTTGACCGGTGTGATTACCGGGATAGCTGCTTCACTTTCAATGGGGGCATCTGAGTATCTTTCAAGTAAGTCGGAGGGTAATGATCAGGCCCTGAAATCTTCAATCTATACAGGTGTAGCCTATATAATCACCGTTGTCCTCCTGGTATTACCTTACTTACTGGTTGGTAATTATCTCCTGGCTTTAATTATGACGATAGTAGTAGGAATACTGATTATCCTGGTCTTTAACTTTTACATAGCTATTGCCAGGGATTTAAATTTTAAGAAGAGATTTCTGGAGATGGCCTCTATCAGTATCGGGGTTGCCTTCATTTCCTTCTTGATAGGGCTGTTGATTAGAGTGTTTATCGGTGTCGATATTTAGGAGAATACTTTCCCTTCGCTCAATGGAGGAGAATACCTTTCCTTCGCTCAATGCTGTCGCTTAGCTTCGCTCCAGGAAAAGTATTCTCCTCTGGGTTAAAAAATCAAATTCGTTCAGTAATAATTTCCCTTTACTCAATGGATGAGAATAATCCCTCTTCATTCAACGCTCTTCGCTTAACTTCATTCAGAGAAATTATTCTCATCTAGGTTAAAAAATCAAACAATCAATTTTGCAGGGGAATGGTTTTTTGGACATGTAGTAAAAAAATTTTTTTAAAAAATTAAATAAAAAAAGGAATTTTTATTTTGGTGTTGAATAAGTCTAAGTATGAAAGGTGATAGGAAGTGATTATTAATGGTAAATAACGGTATATTAAAGATTGAAAACTATCTTAATCAATTGAATCCGGCCGAACGTAAGGTTGCAGATTATATTCTGGCCCATAGAGAAAAAGTTATTCATCTGTCGATTACAAGACTGGCCAAGGAAGCCGGCGTAAGTGAAGCTACTATAGTTAAGCTTTGTCAGCGGGTGGGCTTTTCTGGTTATCAGGAGCTAAAGATCAGGCTTGCTCAATCTGAATCAGGAGAAGATAGAAGTGAGAGGATGCATATCTATGGTGAAATCAAGGCCAATGATGATATCAAAACGATAGTCAAAAAAATGTTTCAGACCTATAAATATACCCTGGATAATACAGAAAAACTATTGGAAGAAGATAAAATCAAAAATTGTATAGATATGATTTTAAATAGTAAAAGAATTTATTTCTTTGGTTATGGTTCATCAGGAATTGTGGCCCGTGGGGCAGAATTAAAATTTAAAAGAATTAATTTCCAGGCTGAAGCTATAACCGATGTCCACAGTCAGAAGATGGTCAGCTCTTTTGTCAATAAAGATGATCTGATAATCGCCATTTCCTATTCCGGTAGAACCAGGGAAATCATCGAAGCCCTGGAGGTTGCCAAAGGGGAAGGAACTAAAATCATTTCGGTTACCTCTAATCTGGGTACACTGATTACAGATATGGCTGATATAAATTTATTGACTTCCTATGGTACCAGTAATACGCCATTAAAAGGAAGTGACCTTGCTTCAAGATTAGCCCAGCAGGCTATTTTAGATATTCTTTTCCTGGGGGTAACTGCAGCCAGTTATCAAAATACGGTTGCAGCATTAAATAAATCAGGAATCATTCTCCAGAGAAATAAACTTTAGACAGGGGGTGTTTAGAAGAAAAGTTAGTACTATTTTCGGGGAGAAAATCTTAAAACTATTTCAGGGGGGAAGAAAAAACTTGAACAAATTAACTCTCTCGGTTATCAAGGCAGATGTTGGGGGTTTTGTGGGACACAGCGGAGTACATGAGAATTTACTGACCAGTGCTGAGGAATTTTTAAGGGAAGAAAGCCGGGATCTTCTTATTGATTTTAAGATTTCTTATGTTGGTGATGATGTTAATCTAATTATGACCCACAAAATGGGGGCTGTTTCGGAAAAAATACACAGCCTCTCCTGGGAATGTTTTAAACATGTTACTGAAACAGCTAAAGATATGAAATTGTATGGAGCAGGGCAGGACCTTTTAAAGGATACCTTTTCTGGAAATCTCAAGGGAATGGGGCTAGGTGTGGCCGAAATGGAATTTATTGAGCGCCCCAGTGAACCGGTGATAATATTTGCCGCTGATAAGACCGAACCGGGGGCCTGGAATTTTCCATTATACAAGATATTTGCTGATCCCTTTAATACCTCGGGATTGGTTATAGACCCCAGCATGCACCGGGGATTTAACTTTGAAGTGATAGATTTAAAGAAAGATCAGAAGATAATGATGTCAGCCCCTGAAGAAATTTATGATCTTCTTGTTTTGATCGGGGCACCAAGTAGATACTGTATTAAAGCAATATATTCACGAGAAACTGGAGATATAGCTTCTTCGTCTTCAACCCAGAAATTAAATTATATTGCCGGAAAGTATGTGGGCAAGGATGATCCGGTATGTATTGTAAGATGTCAGAAGGGTTTACCTGCTGTTGGAGAAGTACTTGAACCATTTTCTTTCCCACATCTGGTAAATGGCTGGATGCGCGGTTCCCATACCGGACCACTGATGCCGGTTCCCAGAGAACAGTCAACTCCAACCAGGTTTGACGGGCCACCCCGGGTAACTGCCCTTGGTTTCCAGATAAATGAAGGAAAACTGCAGGGACCAAAGGATCTCTTTGACGACCCTGCCTTTGACCGAGCCCGGGAAAAGGCCAATGAAATTGCCGATTATATGCGGAGGCTGGGTCCTTTTGAACCTCACCGCTTACACTTAGAAGAGATGGAATATACCACCCTTCCCCAGGTCAAGGATAATTTGAATGAGCGCTTTGTAAATATTATTTAACTCAACTTTCGGTGATGTAAACTGGATACGACACCAGGTTAGCCATAGCTTCACTTACGAAAAAAAGCTAATCCCCAGCTTCTCGTTCAAGTTTGTCGCAACCAATTAAACTCACTCTGTTTTACTTCGTTCGGACAAAATTGGTTGATCGCTCCTTACTTTCACTGCGATGCTGGAGCTTTTTATAATGTTCGTTCAGAATATGGCTAACCTGGCTACCGTATATTAACTCCGAAAGTTGAGTTATTTAAAAACTTAAATGTTAATGAATAAATCCCCGGGCTGCCAGTTAATATCTGGTTCCCGGGGATTTTTTGTGTAATGAATTTGCAGGATTTTGAGGATTGTTCGATAATTTAATTTATTAGTGGAAAAATAAGCTGGATTAATGAATTAAGTTTATCTGGGTCATTATATTAATTTATGTTGATAAAAGTAGGCCAGGACTGTTCAAGAAGGGTACCAGTTTTGTCAGGAGTCTACCGGTCTTTCTCCGAATTGGATCTGACTATACTATGAAGGAGAACGAACTAATAAGACGAGGGGGATTTTTATGAAGATTTATCATCTATATCATAGTGGTGTTGCTCTGGAGACAGATGATTGTCTAATGGTTTTTGATTATTATCAAGATAGCCCTGAAGGTGGTGTACGAGAAAAAACTGCCGGGGTAATATCAGCTAAAGATTTTTCTAACAAAGAACAGGCCTATGTCTTTGTTTCTCACAGCCATGGTGACCACTTTAATCCCGTGATCTTCAGCTGGCAGGAAGAAAATCCGGAGATACAGTATATTCTGAGCAGTGATGTCAGTGGTGGTAAAGGGGAGAACTATCACTATCTTGATGAAGACCAGAAAATTGACCTTCCTGAAATTTCCATACGAACTCTGGGCAGTACGGACAGGGGAGTATCTTTTTTAGTTGAGTATGAGGGTAAAAAAATA
>JADQBU010000291.1 GCA_016278435.1 Halanaerobiales bacterium | reverse complement strand
CAGCAGGTTTTAGATGGACCAGCTCTTGAATATTTAAGGGAAAGCTTTACAAGCAAACTGGGAGTATATCTGGCCGGTATTCACAAACGAGGATTTTATGAGTTAAGTAATAATTCCCGGCCTGTTGCAACTTTAAAAGATCTTAAGAACTTAAGGATCAGAGTAATGTCTACACAATCTCACATAAAATTGTGGAAGTCACTGGGAGCCAGTCCTACTCCTATCTCCTGGTCTGAGGTCTATACTTCACTTCAAACAGGCGTTATTGATGGACAGCATAATCCGCTACCGATTATTATTCAGGCCAATTTATTTGAAGTTCAAAAATATGTTACTTTAAGTAACCATATCTATGCATCTGTCTTTGTAATTATGAGTCCGGACTTTCTGGATAGCCTCACTTCCGAGCAGAGAGTAATAGTAAAACAGTCCATGCAGGAAGCGTTAACAGCAGGTTATGGAATGAATAGAATCAGTGAAACTACAGAATCTATCCCCTATCTGCAGGAAAAAGGAATGGAGTTTACTTCTTTATCTGCTGAAGAAAGGGAAAGATGGAAAGCAAGTGCTCAGCCGGCTATGAGGGAATATTATCAGGAAGAAATAGGTCCTGAAGCAATAGAATTATTAAATAAACTGCAGGAAGCAGTACAGGAAGTAAATAACAGATATTAATTAAAAATTGCAGGGGTTATCCTCTATTACTTAAGAGGATAATTCCTTGCTTTAAAGGAGGATAAATGTTTTGGAAGATAAGGTTGGTCACAATAAATTATTACTATTTATCGACCGTTTTAGTTATGTTTTTGAAAAAATAGCTGAAACAGCTTCTGGCATCCTTGTTGCTGTAATGACAATTGTAGTCTGGCTGGGTGTTTTCTTTCGTTATTTTCTCCATAATTCCCTGCTCTGGAGCGAGGAATTATCAAGATATGTAATGATCTGGATGGCCCTGCTTGCTATAAGTATCGCCTTTAAGAGAGATGAACATATTGGTTTAACCTTTGTAATTGGACTTTTATCAAGAAAATTACAGGTTATAGTTAGATATTTTATCAGGTTCTGGATTTTATTTTTCATGTCAGTTCTTCTGGGTAATGGATATATATATGCTTTTCGGGGATTAAGAAAAGTAAGTGCAAGTTTAGGTGTTACTATGTTCTGGTTCAGGCTGGCAGTCCCTGTAGCGGCACTTCTGGTGATTATTCAGATTATATCAATTACTATTCTGGAATTATGTCATTATAAAGATTATGAGATAAAAAAATTTGATGATCAAATATATGATTCAGATGTAAAAGACCAGTTAAATAAAAATAAAAAATAATTTTGGAGGTGCTAAATTTTGGTCATTTTCCTGGGCTTTTGTTTTTTCCTCTTTTTACTACTTGGTATGCCCATTGGGTTTGGACTGGGGGTAACTGGTGTTCTCGGTTTATTTAAGTCTTCCCCAGATTTACTATCTATAGCCCCCAGTAGATTTTTTGAAGGTATCAATATGTTTACGATCCTTGCTATGCCGTTTTTTATATTTGCAGGTGAAATAATGAATAAAATCGGGATAACAGATAGGATTATTAATTTAGCAAATGTTTTAGTTGGTCATATAAAAGGTGGTTTAGCACATGCGAATATAGTGGCCAGTATCTTTTTTGCTGGTTTGACCGGTGCAGCTGTTTCTGATACTGCTGCCCTGGGATCGATTTTGATTCCTGCTATGGAAGAAGAAGGTTATCATAAAGAGTTTGCTGCTGCTGTAACTGCGGCATCTTCTATTATTGGGCCGATTATTCCGCCGAGTATTATTATGATTTTGTATGGATCAATTATGGGAGTGTCAATAGCCGGTATGTTTGCAGCAGGGATTATACCAGGGGTTTTGATGGGTATACTACTTATGATAATTTCCTATTTTATTTCAAAGAAGAGGGATTATCCTGTACAGGAACGGGATTTTAGTTTGCCTACTTTGAAAAAAGCTTTTAAAGATTCTATTGTCGCCATGATAATGCCCTTAATTATTCTCGGTGGTATCTTATCAGGAGTATTTACTCCGACTGAAGCGGCTTCTGTTGCTGTTTTTTACGCGATTGTAGTGGGTTTTCTTTATTTTAAAACACTGAAAATAAAGGATCTCTGGGAAATGTTAAAAAAGACCAGTCTGCTAAGCGGCACAATATTAATTATAGTTGCCTCAGCTTCCATACTGGGCTGGATAATAACAAGAGAACAGATTCCTGTTCAGATAGCAAATATGATACTGGCATTAACCAGTAATAGGATATTTATTTTGTTGATTATTAATGTTTTCCTGCTCATAGTTGGGATGTTTATGGATATAACAGCGGCTTTAATAGTGCTGGCTCCGATTCTTGCCCCTCTGGCTATCAATGCAGGTGTTAATCCTCTTCATTTCGGTATAATCATGACCATAAACTTAAATATAGGTTTAATGACCCCTCCCCTGGGGGCCTGTTTGTATGTTGCCTGTGGAATAGGGGATATAAAGCTGGAAGATATTTCAAAGGAGATACTCCCCTTTATAGCAGTTCAGTTTATTTTTCTGATGCTGATAACATATATACCTGATCTGGTAATGCTGGTACCGAGACTGCTTGGATTTGCTTAATAATTAAGCCCCATCTTGAAGGTGGGGCTAACTGAAAATAATTTTTGATGCTCCTCACTTAACCCAATTCGAAGTTGTTAAACTTAATAAATTAATTTATCAGCAGGACATTGTATCTGGTAAAAAATGACAGAAGAGGTTGTTCAGCGTTATCTATTTCTCAAATGTTTGTTCTCTTCTTGAAGAACAGGAATGTTAATTTTTTTTGCAGCCTTTATTAATCTTGAGTCTAGAGTCAATAATTTGGCATTCCTTCTACGACATGTAACCAAATACATGGCATCATATGCAGGATGATCAATATTAAAAGACATAGAAATGGCTTCTTCATATATATCTTTTGATTCAACAAATTTATCAACTAATTCAAGTAAATAACGCATTTTTTTCATTAATTTTTCTTTTGGGTAATTTTTTATGGTATTATATTTCCACATTACATTAGATGCTTCATAAATAAAAAGAGTAGGGGCAATAATCCAATCTGCATTTTCCAGTTTTGATTTAATAAAAAATTGTTTTTTACGCCCCATAATAAGTTCAATGGCCGCACTAACATCTAAAGTTATTATCATCTATTTCGATCCTCCCTGATTAGTAGTACGGGGTCAGGTACATCACTTAAATTTTCAGAGTTGGTTTCATCAATTATTTGCTCAAGTAATTTTTTTCGGTATTCTTTGTTTTGTTTTTCAATTTCTAAAGCTTTTTCTAATAATATAATTGTTTCCTGAGTAATACTTCTACGATCTGCTTCAGCAAGTTCAACAATTTTATTGTATATGTGTTCAGGCAAGTTACGAACTTGTAGAGTAGGCATCAGTATACCTCCTTTCTATTAGTAATTATAACATAAAAGCATAATGCATGCAATGTGCATATAATCTAAATCAGTCATTATATAAAATTTTAAAGGATGAGTTTGGTTTAAAATTTAAATTTGCAACTCAAAGTTTAGAAGCAGGTATAGCCAGTGAAGAACAGACAAAATTACTAAATATCTCCCCAAATGACCCCATTCTTATATTGAGAAGATTAACCACAGATGAAAGAGATATTCTCGTAGAATTTGTCAAGTCACTGATTTTTGTCTTTGCCGGTGGTTCTTTTGCAGTTGACCGCCTTGCTGAAGTTCAGCAGTGGCTGGTTAGGGTAAAATAATATGAGGTTCCGGCTTCCTCACTCCAGACCATGGTATGATCTAATTCCCATCAATAACTTTAGCTATTTCTTTCATATCACCTAGAAAATCCATTACTTGATTTTCCAGTTTTCTGGTAATCTGGTCAATATCCTGGATTAAGTGGTTAAAACGACTTACTTCCAATTGGAAACCATAAATATTTCTAACCAGATGTCTGAATCTCAGGTATTCTTCTAATTGGTAAAAGAGTTCTTTATTAATAACTGCTGGTCGTGTTTCTGGCAATTCAATTGTCATTGATCTTAATAATTTTTTATGCCATTCTTCACCTTCAGGTAATTCATTATCAATATCACGTGAAATGGTTTTAAAAATTCTTTCAGTAGCCAGGTAAAAGTCATCAAGAATGGAAGCAGTTAACCTTTTTTCAATTTCTTTTTCAAAATTATTATTTTGTATATCATGGATATGGGTAATTAAGTTATCGATATTGGTTAATTCTTCTTCAATTTCATCTTGAATAATCATTAATTTGTTAAGCATTATAATTTGACTCCCTTCATTTTAATTTTTTTCTTCAAAGATGCTGTTGTCTTTTCCAATGGTATGAGATCCAACCTATAAGGAGCAGCTAAATCATAAGCATCTTTAGCGATTTCTATAAATTCATCCTGATTAGAGTTCTCAATAGCTATGTCAATGTCAGAGTTTTCCCGGAATTTATTTTCTGCCAGGGCTCCAAAGAGAAAAACTTTGTCTACGTTATATTTGGTTTTTAATAAATGACTTATATTTTTTGCTTTTTTCATTGCCTGGTTGCTTAAGTTTTTTAGCTTTTCTTCTTTTTCTTTTATTCGTTTTTTCCATCCCTTTATATATCTTTCTTTTTGTTTTGCATCCATTTTTTGTACCTCCAAAAATAAGTTGTTGCTTTATATTTCCAATTTAATTATAACATGGTCGGAAGTTAAAAACAAAATTTAAATTAGTTCAGTATTACTAATAATTAAAATATGCAGGAAAAAGATGTTTTTTGGTTAAATATATATACAAGCATATCAGGGAAGAGGGCTTTGTATGATTTAAATAAAGCCTGGTTGTAAGATATAAACAGATATCCAGACATAAGGAGTATTAAAAAAATGCAAATTGATTTTCACCACACAGCCATTTATGTCCTCTGCCGTCTAGCGGGGATGAAGAGTATTTATGCCGAAAAGGTTGCTTATGCCTCCCAGCAGGTCGATAATGCTAATTATGCCCATGCTCTGAAATTTGAGAATGGGGGCATATTCCACCAGACCAGGACAGCCCATGAGAACCTGGCCTTTTTAAAGATGGCAGATGTTAATGACGCCTTTAATATCTGGCTTCCCTTTCATTTTATTCCCTCAGGAGAAGGTGGAGATATGCTGGAGGCCTTAATTACCAGACCCCATTCCTGCACGATTGCCCTCCTGAAAGAGGAAGTGATTGCTGCCGGGGACCAGGGCCACGCCCTCCATCTACTGGGGATTTTTCTTCACATCTACGCAGATGCTTTCAGCCACCAGGATTTCAAGGGGTTTTATGATCCCTATAATCATGTTAAAGTTACCAGAAGTCTGGAGAGGATGACCTTTAAGAACAGGTTAATCTTTGAAGTAGTTAAAAGACTTCCGGCTATATTTCCCGTTGGACATGCTCTGGCTGCTAAAAATCCCGATATACCCTGTGCAGTCTGGTCCTATCAGCGGGCCGGTTTGGTGGAGGAACGGGTAGATAATTTATATGACAGGTTTATACCGGCTGTTATCAATATTTTTGATTTTCTTGTTGATTACCTGGAAGAAAATAATCAGTTCGGACAGCCTATTAATAGTGAACTCCAGGAAAAGGACCTGGATATTATCAGTAGGTTATTGAGTTTCCGGGGTTCCTGTGAGCTCAGACATCAAATCTGGCTGGATAACCTGAAAGAGAACTGCTTTAATTTTGTGGATTTTGATGAGGTTGACAAGAATCTCTCCTATGAAAAGAGGAACTGGTTTAAGGAAGCAGTACTGGCCCGTCAGGAAACCGGATTCAAAAGGAGGCTGGAATATAAGGCCTTTAATTATCACAGTTTTCAAAAAAGGGACTCGTTTGACAGGTCTGACTGGACCCTGTTTATGAGGGCGGCAGCTATTCATAAATATAAATTGCTCCATGAAATTTTACCGACCTGCGGCCTGTACATAGGTTAAAAATTATCATAAAGGTTGTGATTACCCTGGCTAAAGCTTTACTTTCACCACTGTTGCTGATGTTTATAAGTTCAATAATTATGGTCTTTTATCTCTATAGTAAGTTGTCTTACCGGCGCTATAAATGCCGGAGATTACTGGTGGTTTATGGTGTTATTATTTTAGTAATAATGCTGATGAGTATTCCGGTTATTTCGGTCAAACTGGCCTATATTCTGGAAAAACCCTATCTAACAAAACCACAGGATACTGATAATGTTGATGTTGTAACCGTTCTGGCCGGAGGCTTCAGGGGTGGACCTGAACCGGCTCTGGATAGACTTTCACAAGCAACCTATGCCCGGATTGTGACCGGGGTTGAGGTTTATAAAGATGTAAAACCAGGTTTGTTGGTAGTTCAGGGCACATTAAGAAACGACAGTCAGCAGGAGATTACAGCTTTAATGAAAGAAATTGCAGTTGAGATGGGGGTGCCTGCTGGCCGTGTAATAAGAGAGCAAAATTCGATAAATACTTTTCAGCACCCCATAGAGCTGATGAAAATACCGGGAATAGAGGCTGGAGACAAGATAGGGGTCGTTACTTCGGCCTGGCACCTCAGAAGGGCAGTACGGGAATTTGAGACATATTTTACCCGGATAGTACCCTTTCCAGCCGAGTTTTACTCTTATTCTTTAGAAGGCGGACTGATTGACTGGATACCCTCTGTCTATGCCTTAAGTGATTCCACTACCATCCTTCATGAACTGATCGGGATGGCCTGGTATCAACTTAAGCACTTCCGGGATTAATCCCTTTTTTATAAACCCAAAATTTAAGAGTTAAATTCTTATCACAACAGCCTTCACAGGCTGTCTTTTTTTATTTAGATTAATTCTCCGAATATGATTAACAGCTGAATAAGAATTAAAAAATAATTGTTGACAAATTTTTAAAAGAGGAGTAGAATATAATCAATGTAATAGGTAAAATAGTAAAACATATTACAAATATAACAAAATCAGGTGGTGTAACTATGAGTTGATGAATCCAATAAATCAAAGATTCTAATTGGTTAACTAAAAATTTCAAGGAGGATTTAAATGTGTACTACATTTTTAAGTGAAAATAAGGAAAATATTATATTGGGTAAGAATCTGGATATGTTTACTAATCTGGGATATATATTTACCAATCAAAAAGGGATAAAAAAAGTGGCTTTAATCCAGCCGCCTGAGAAGCCTGCTGATTGGATAGCTAGATATGGAAGTATAACCTTTAACCAGGCAGGTAAGGAATTTCCCAATGGAGGTATTAATGAGAAGGGTCTTGTTGTGGAACAGATGACATTACCGGGTACAAAGTATCCGGCAGCAGACATCAGGTCGGAAATTAATGAACTCCAGTGGATTCAGTATATGCTGGATACCTGTGCGACAGTTAATGAAGTCATAAAACAGGTCGAAAATATAAGAATTTCTGAGAACAGTTTTTCCAGCCTACATTATTATATAGCTGACTGCAGCGGCAAATCAGCTGTAATTGAATATTTAGAGGGAGAGATGTTAATATATTATGAGGCAGCACTGCCTGTCACAGCTTTAACCAACAGTACCTATAAAGATTCATTGGAGTTTTATTACAATAATATTTGTAAGGACCGGGGGGACTTTTATTTGACCAATTCCCTGGATAGATTTAAAAGAGTAGCAGACCGGGTAAAGGCAGGCTCTAAAACAAATAAGATTACTGTTGAAGGTGGTTTTAAAATCCTGAAAGAGGCTAAAAGAAGTGATACAGCCTGGAGTATAATATATGATTTAGAAAGCCTGACAATATATTTTAAAACCCAGCACTACCCTGATATTAAAATAATCAACCTGAAAGATATAAATTTTTCTAACGAATATTCACTCTATTTAAATATGAATATCGAGGGAAAAGGGAATGTTCTGAACAAGATGAGAAAGTATAGTAAAGAAATAAATAAAGAGTTGATTTCTTCACTATATAGAAATAAAATATTTATGGAGGCCTTAAATATAAATTTTAGTGATGAGATGATTGATCTATTAGCTGGTTATCCCGATCAGTAGGCTATCCTGTCCAGATAAAATAAACAGATTTATCTTCTGGTCGACTTATTTATTGGGAGATATCATCAGTAGTTGTGAAACTTGTTGTTATTATCGGGGTTCAGACCGGGGTTATCTACCGGGTATCAAGACAGAAGCGTTTGATACCACTGGGGCTGGTGATGGATTCACGGCAGGATTTTTAAGCCGGTTAGTTGGCCTGTTTCAGGATGATGTAAAACTTCAGGACATTTCAGGAATATTTTTCATGACTAATGCTCATCCTAGTATATGAATAGTATAGGATTACTAACTTTTACATTAATTATACTGGAGGTAAACACTATATGGATAGATTTACCCGGGGTTTTGTAGCAGGTGCTGTGGCAGCAGTTTTTGAATTTCTGGTAGCACTAACCCTGTATTACTTTAATTTCACCAAATTGCTCTGGCAGGATTTTGCTTCAGTTTTAATCTATGGGAGAAAACCATTATTGTTTTGGGAGAGGGTTTTTGCTGAACTAAGTGTCTGGTTCTTTGCTGGATTAATGGGAATCTTTTTAGCCTATATTATACGCAGTACAGGTAATAGTAATTATCTATTTAAAGGGTTTGTATTTGCTCAGGCAGTCTGGTTTACCAGTTTTGCTATAACAGTTCTTTTTGATGTCCCTGAATTCAGAATAATAACTTTCAAAACGACTATATCTAACTTTATCCTGGCGGCAATCTGGGGCCTGATTACTGCAGAAATATTACAGAGGCTAGATAACCGCTCACTTGTTAGCTGAAATATTTGCAGTTTATCCTTAAAGTCTACTTGCAACCAGATACTTCAATAAATCATAGAGAGTACCGCTCTTTAATATAATCAATTCCCCCGGCCTACTGACTTCCTGTAGGTCATATTTTTTTTCTCCTATTTTTATTATCTGACCTGGTGTCCTCGATACCCGGACTCTTAAATCCTTGATTTTTATATTCATATCGTCTAAAATAAATTTACCGTTTTCGCTGGAGAAGTTTCTGGTTTCCAGGGGTAAGCCAGCACCATAGGACTCAAAAATAGTCTTGTCCATAATAAAACCACCATTGAGTTTTACTTTGTAGATTTCCACAACCGGAGTCTTTTCAACGGAATGGTTGTAGGTCAGAGAAAAGCCCTCTCCCGGAACCAGGAAGTGGTAGGAGAGGGTCTGACCATCCTGTATCATAAATACAAATAAATTACTGGCAAATATCCCTGTTATTAAGAGAAAGATGAGGAGAACGATTATATATATATGATGATTTTCTCCGCTCGATAAATATCTTTCTTTGAACAATAATATCACCCATTCAGTGCAATGTTTTTTTTGCTATCTTTTCGCTGGTAGAGATAGATGAGTATAAAACCACCCCATAGTAGAAGACAAAGAGGTGGGCAGCTATCAAAGGTACACCGAGTCTAGCTACGGCCGGAGCGGTCAGGGTTGCCATTACTATATAGGTAGCAGTTGTCGGCAGCCCGAAGCCCAATATAATTGAAGCAATCATGGTAAAGATCAGGGTCAATAACAGTTTGCCGCTGGCCAGAGTTACAATCAGGCTGGTCATCCTCAAACCAAGTCCGGTCAGGTTGACAACCCCGATGATAATTCCAGCTGAAGCACAGGCCATAGCGATACCTACCATATTCCGGGCGCCCCATTCCAGGGCTGAAAGGGATTCTGCGATGAAGTTAGCTGCCCAGTTATTCCTGGTATTGCTGGCTGTTCCCCCTGTATTATTCTTTAAATTACTATATACCTTTGTACCCAGACTGACAACCATGGTCGTTATAATAGCCCAGAAGGCAGAACTTAAAGGAGTCATCCTCTTTATAATCAAATAATAAAGAAGGACTAATATAGGTAATAGATAATGCAAACCACCTATAAAAGTGGGCCAGAAGTTGGGTAGGTCCTTTTTGTCCATCCCTTTGATACCTGTCTTTAAAGCCTCGATATGAACGATACTGAAGATAGCGATATAACTTAATACAGCCGGGATAAAGGCGGCTTTGACAATATCAATATAGGGAATACTGGTGAACTCTACCATAATAAATGCTGCTGCTCCCATAATCGGTGGTAGGAACTGTCCGTTGGTTGAGGCTGCAGTTTCTACACCACCGGCTATATAGCCCTTGAAGCCGACCTCTTTCATGATGGGGATAGTGATGGAACCTGTCGTTACAGTATTAGCGATCGAACTTCCTGAGACCATACCCATCAGACCGCTCCCCAGGACTGCTGCTTTGGCCGGACCTCCCCGCCTGTGTCCCAGACTGGCAAAGGCCAGATCAAGTAGATAATCACTGACACCAGTACGTTCCAGGAAAGCTCCCAGGAGTACGAACATAAAGACAAAGGTTGCAGATACCCCGATGGGGATACCGAAGATACCTTCAGTAGTAAGATAGAGTTGAGATATTATCCTGGATAGAGAAAAACCTCGGTGGGCCAGGGGACCCGGCATATAGGGACCGAAATAGGCATAAAATAAAAAAATTGCCGCTACTGAAGGTAGTGCTATGCCGATCGATCTCCTGGTCCCTTCCAGCACCAGCAAGACCAGGATATTCCTAAGACAAGCAATAATAGATAGTAACTTCTGATTAAGCCAGAGATACTCAGTAATATCCCCCCGGCTACAAATTAGATGTTATTATTAAATTCTATGTTGCCAGCATATAGCCTCCATCAATTGTATGAATGGAACCGACCAGTTGTTCAGCTGCTTCAGAAGCCAGAAAAACTGCTAAAGCTCCAACTTCTATAGGTTTATTGAAACGATTTGTAGGCATAACAGACATCCAGTATTCTTCATGGGAATTTGTACCTTCTTCTTTACCTCCAGCAGTTAAATCTGTATCGGTATATCCTGGGGCAATTGCATTTACCCTTATATTGTATTCTGCCCATTCATGAGCCAGACATTTAGTTAACATATTCATAGCTGCTTTTGAAGAATTATAAGAACATGACCTTTGAGGTTTATTTACAATCTCTGCGCCATTAGAAGAAATATTTATAATGGAGCCCCCGCCAGTTTCTTTCATTTTTTTGCCTACCAGATAGCACATATTAAAAGTCCCATTAAGATTGACATTAATAACATCATACCAATCTTTGAGATCTTCATCCATTTCCAGAACTTTAAAATGCCTGGCAATACCCGCATTATTAACTAAAACATCAATTTTACCGTAGTCTTCCATAACACTATCTACAACTTTTTTTGCCCCGGATAAATCAGTTATATCACCATAATAAAATTTATGTTTTCCCCCATATTCTGATATTTCTGCAATTGTCTTCCTGGCTTTGTCTTCTCCACGGGCCATTATAATAACATTTGCTCCAGATTGTGCCATCGCTTGTGAAATGCCTTTTCCTACTCCCCGGTTCCCACCAGTAATAAGTACATTTTTACCTTTAACACTGAAAGCATTATTCATGTTTTTAATCATTAAAGAAACCTCCTTTATAAAAATGTTAATTTTGATTATATACTTTACTACTCTTCACAGAACTCATTTCATATCACATATCAGTCGTCCCTATCACTCCAGTTCCATTTCCGTCCGCCCAGGAAGACACTGGAGTTCATTTCATTGCTCAGAAATATTAGTACTGCTTCGGGGAACCTCATGCACATGTCATAAAAGAATTCCTTCATGTTATTTGTCTTCTCAAGTTCTTCTTCGGTAGCCTTCAGATAATCTCTGGTAAAGGTAAAGGCCCTCTCATCGAAGGGCTCTCCATGTTTCACGTGTCCGGGTATTACGACCTCGGCTCCCAGCTTCTCAAACTTCTCGATAGCAGCAATCCATTTGGCCCTGCCCCCGGCACTGACCTCACAGGTAAAAGGATGGGCCTGAGAGAACAACACATCACTGCCGATAAAGGTCTTAATTGAAGGAACCCAGACACAGGTGTTGTACTTTAAGTCGCCCCATACCCTGGGAATCACCTGAATCTCCTCACCTTCAAGCTCGATTATGTTACTATCAGGCAGAGGAGTTAATTCCGGCAGCAGGCGGCAGAGATTGACTTTGCCGATTATGCTTTCCCAGTGCTCGGTTTTATCGTGGAATTGTTCTTTGATTATAGGGATATCGTCAGGCATGGCATAGAGCGTTGCATTGGGGAATGCCTGGCCGATATACCCGATACCCCAGTAATGGTCCGGGTGGGCATGTGTTGCAAAAACTGCCTTAAGGTTAAGATTTGTCTCTGCTATCTCCGCAATAACACGATAGGCATTAGAGCGGGTCCACTGAGTGTCAATAAGTACACAGTCCTCTTCGCCCATAATAAGTATACTGGTCACACAGAATCCCAGCTCATCGCTTATCATGGTCCTGGTTTTAAGTTTTCCCGGTCCATGGGTATGTATACGTACTTCCATACTCATAATACCACATCTCCTTTGCTATAGATTAAATTAAAAGTTATTTACTGAAGACCTCTTTTTAGTTTTTTGCTAATCTTTTACTTATATTATAATATTCGCGGAATGAAGGGTAAAGCCCTTTTTATATTCTTGAAATTCTCATTAAGTATACTCGGAGCCCCTGATAAGCTTAAGATTGTTTTTCCTGTAGGTTAGGCCAATTGACAATTACCGGGTTTTAATATACAATTAAAAGTAAGGAAATAAATTCTTACAAAGGTGGTAAGGATGATGTATAATGTGAAAGTTACTTCAAAAGGTCAGGTCACGATTCCCAAGGAATTAAGAGAGAAGATGGGGATAAAGCCAGGGGATTATCTGGAAGTAAGGGAGAGTAGTGAAGGCTATGTTATTGAAAAGAAATTAGATAAGGGAAAACTAGAAAAATATGTGGGGATTTTGAATAAAGAGAGTAGTAGTGATAATATAATAAAGGAGCTAAGAGGAAATGGCCGTAGCAGTTGATACAAATATATTGCTGGACATATTGCTTCCTGACCCAGATTACAAGGATGTATCTTTATCTTTAATTATAAAATATAATAAAACCAGTAAGTTAATAATCTCTGAAATAGTATATGGAGAATTAGCTTCTCAGTTTGCAGAAATGAACATTTTAGAATCTTTTTTAAGTGATGCTGGTATTTTTCTGGAATATACAAAGCCTCAGGGTCTGTGGATTGCCGCCCAGGCCTGGAAAAAATATTCTATAGATAGAGATGAATTTCTCCAGTGTCAAAGTTGTGGTCATAATCAACTGGTTAGATGTCAGGAATGCAATTCAATTATATCTTCCAGGCAGCACATAATCCCTGATTTTATAATTGGCGGGCATGCCCAGGAGCAGGCAGAAAGATTAATAACCAGGGACAGGGGATTTTACCGGAGTTATTTTAACGGTCTGGAAGTTGAGTGTCCGGTTATTTGAGTATTTTTATCTAAAACAGCCAGGAAAACTTCATCTAAATTTATATTTATATGGTGAGGTTCACGGAAAAATAGTAATAGATCAAATCACAGGGGATGAACAGATGATGGAACCGGAGTCTATTAAAAAACATGTCCCGGAAAGAATTTTTAACAGAGGCCTGAGGTATTACAATAAGGGTCATATCAAATCCTATAAAATTTCAAAAGAAGAAAAATATTATAAAGTAACTGCTGTAGTCATGGGAACCAGCAAATATAATGTAAAGATATATATTGAAATACTTGATGATGACTTCTTTTTTGAAGGCAGATGCAGCTGTCCTTATGACTGGGGTGAGATGTGCAAACACGAGGTAGCGATTCTCTATAAATTCTTAAAGGAAGATTATCAGCGATTAGCACGGGAAACCAGGATGCAGGAGAACTATGAAAAACTGATTGAGATAAGCAGTCTTCATGATAACAGGAATCCGGCCCGCCTTCATTACCGGGTTAAGGGTTTTATAGCAGAAAGTCTGGCCAATTTTAAATTAATAATTAAATCAGACCAGATTTCTGATTACATTCTGGAAGATTTAATTGAGAGGATTAATAATAATTATTATAGTTTTATTACAAAAAATGAATTTGCCGGCCATTTTTCCGGTCGGGAATTAAGATTGGTGGAACGTTTAAAAGACCTGGAGATGAGAAAGGGCAGAACAAAAAATTCCCTGTTATTACCTAAAACCGGAGAAAATTTTTCTTTTTTAATGGATTTAATCAAGAATTTCCGGGTTGTTCTGGATGAAAATGGCTTTGAGGCAAAGACCGGGAAAATACTGCAACCAGAAATGAAAGTAACCGGAGATAAAGAGAGGGTAAAATTTAAAATAGCAGCCGATTATCCCATCTATAGTAACCGCCGGGAAGAGCTCTACTGGACTGTTATAGAAAATGTAATTCATCCGTTGGACCTGGCCGGAATAAATAGTCTGCCGGAAATAATCGAGATTCCACCTGAAAAGCAGGGGGAATTTCTTTTTGAAATACTGCCGGCCCTGGAGAGTAATATTTCCCTCGATATAGGGAGAAGGCTGTCTGGATATAGATTAATCAAAGAAGAACCTGAAGCACATATCAAGCTGGACTATCAGGAGGAAGAGATTTGCTGTCAGCTGCAGGTGAACTTAGCTGGTGAGGAGTACAACAACACCCAGGTCCTCGGTTTAAATCTGGATGAAAATCAGTATTCTGAGGATAAGGAAACCCCCGGCCTCTGGTATGGACGGGATAACCAGGCCTTTGCCCGGGTTGTCAGCTTTCTTGAAGATTATAATTTCAAGGTCAAGCCTGACAACTTCATTATTAGAGATAAAGCCGATATTCAGGAATTTATCACTGATGGTATGATTCATATTCCGGAAGAATGGAATGTGGAAACAACAGAGGCCTTTGATCAGATCGAGATTAAGCAGGTTAAACTGGAGCCGGTGATTGAGCTAGATGATAGTGAGGGTATTGATTGGTTTGATTTCAGGATCACCTATAATCTTGGTGGCAGGACATATACCCGGCGGGAACTGGAGGCTATGATCTCCTACAATAAGCAGGGTGAACCCTATATTCAGATTGGAAACCAGTATTTTATTCTGGAAAAGGGGGAGAAGGAGGAGAAGGTAAACCGGATTCTGGACCTTGCCGAAGAACAGGAAGAGGATAGATACCGCAGTCCTTATTATAATATGCTATATTACAGAAATATGGTTGAAGACGCAGGAATTAACTTTAAAGGAAACCGGGTTTATGACCAACTACAGAGAGATATAACCGGGACCAGAGCTGTGACCAGGGAAGAAGTGCCGGCTGAAGTTGTGGAAGTTTTAAGAGACTATCAGAAAAGGGGATACTTCTGGCTTCATTTTCTCACTAAATATCATTTTGGTGGTATTCTGGCTGATGATATGGGACTGGGGAAGACCGTACAGATTCTGACCCTGCTCAAAAGCCTTTCTCTGGACCGGCCGGCACTGGTTGTCTGTCCCCGGACTCTGATCTTTAACTGGCAGG
>JADQBU010000125.1 GCA_016278435.1 Halanaerobiales bacterium | reverse complement strand
AATTGAAGAAACACCGGGGTTCAATCCCTGAATCAATGAAAAGCGGTCAATCTCTTTTAAGATAACTTTAATCAGCTTATCTTTCCTTTCGGCCTTGATAATACCCTTGTTTCCCAGCCAATTTAATGCTTTATATAAAATCCTCTTAACCTGCTCTGTATTCATTATCAATCTGTAGACCCTGTACAGGGCATAAAAATAGATTGCAATCAGGGCCAGCAATATTATATTATTCCGTTCCGGCATAAACTGTAAAATGCCTTTATCAAATATTAATATCAGGGGAGTGACTATAGCAAAAAATATCATTGGTGTAACTGTCCTGATTGTTGAAGCAGCAGTTGCCTGACCTACTGATATACCCTTTTTATTAAGAAAATAGATCTGGGCAAAACCACCTCCTGTGGCAAAGGGGGTGATGTTGGAAATAAATATATTGATAAAGGATAGTTTGAAAATATAACTGAGTTTAACACTGACTATATGGTAAACAGTTATGAATGACAAAAATGAAATCATGATAAATAAGATGGTTAAATACAGATACCTTTTTGTCTTCCTATCACTCATCAACTTATCCATTAGCTAAACTCCCCTATCCCGGTCGTATCATCAGATCCCTATTTCCAGTATTATTTGACTGACTATAGTATATACTATAACTTCTGATTATGTAAGTAATTTCTAAAAATAAGTGGGGCCCAGCAAGGACCCCTACTTATTAAGAAGGAAACTATAATTTTATATCGACACTGGCCTTATTAACAAGCTTTTTTACATAATCCTGCCAATAGCTATTCTCTTTTTACAACACAAACATTAAAATAGTGTTAAATCAAGATTAGAAACAGATTAAAATGTCTATTCGATACTAATATTAGGCCCTTCTTCACAATTAGCCCTGTATGTAGCAATCCCGATCAGTGTTCCCAAAAATCCAGCAATAATGACATCACTCAACCAGTGTTTAAATAAATAAATGCGGGCAAAACCAACTAAAACCGGTAAAGTTAGTAAAATGAATTTAATAATTCTTTTTTTGCAGTGAAGAACAAAGGGAATTACCGCAGCAAAGATTACTATAGTGTGACCTGATGGCATACTCAAATAATCTGTATGAAATAGTTTATGTTGCTGATAGGCATCTATATAGACAAAAAATCTATTGGGATTTAAGCTTACATAAGGCCTTGCCCTGCTTACTATCATTTTGAAAAATATATTGAGTAATCCGGCCAGAACAGAAGAACTCAAGGCAGTTGAAAATATTTTAATATATCTTTCCTGGTTAAGAAAATAGGAAATAACAATTAAAACAGTTAACAAAGAAAATAATATATTTCCATCCCCCAGATTATTAACCAGTTTTATCAAAGGTTTTAAAATACTCATACTACCTGGCCGGGAGAAATAATGAGATAATGGATAATCAATAAACAATACTGATAAAAAAGCAGTCATTAAGATTATTATCCCTGTCCTATATTTGTTCTTAAATTCCTCCCTGAACTTATCTGTAAAACCCTGCCAGTATCCCCTTTTAATTAATAAAAATATAAGCACAAAAAATATTATCTGCAAAAATATTGAAGGCTTAATCACAATTCCCACATCCTTTAATGAATATTATCCTTAATATATTATCCAGGTCAAACATAATCATAGAAAAAGGTCTTTTATATCTCACTGACCGCTCATATTCTACGATATTTACGGAGTAAGTTTTCCATTGAGTTCACCTTTTCTCTGAATTTTCATTCATCTTTATGACAAATATAGTTGCTTTTAAGTACAGTTTGAAAGAAATATATCTACAACTTCGGGAGCAAATTGCTTCCCCTTATTCTCAATTATCTCCTGCAGAGCCTTTTCCCTGGACAGGGAATCTCGGTAGGACCTCCTGGATGTCATCGCATCCCAGGCATCAGCAACTGTCAGAATTCGAGAAATCAATGGTATCTCTCCTTCCTTTAAACCATCAGGATACCCCCGGCCATCCCATCTTTCATGATGATGAAGTACATATTTTGCAATCTGGTTCAGGGATTCTGACTTACTCAAAGCCTTAAAACCCCATAAGGGGTGTTTTTTTATCTGTTCATATTCAACATCAGTTAATGCCCCATTTTTATTCAAAATTTGTAGGGGGATAAGTAGTTTGCCAATATCATGAACCATACCTGTCCAGTAAATATCATCAATCTCCCTGGTTGAAAGACCCATCGTTCTTGCTATATCTGCCCCCAGTTTTGCAACATTTTGAGAATGTCCACTTGTATAATTATCATACATCTCCAGCATCTGAATAATAGAGGCTATTAATTCTTTTGTGAACTGTTCCTGTAATTTATTGTATCTCTGAAAGGAAAAGAAGGCTGAAACCAGACTGGCAAATGTCTCCAGTAGGGGTTCTGTCAGATCACTGAACTCTTCGTCTTTACCCTTGGCAATATCAAGAGTTATCCGGCAGATTATTTTTGCATCCAATTCAATGTTGATATATATTGATTTTTTGATCTTTTTCAAAGCCTTTTTTAATATTTCTTTTTTCTCCCGGGATAGATTTTTAATATTAAAAGAATAATCATTAGAATAAAAAATCCCTTTTTCATTAACATTATTAAAATCTTCTTTTTTAAAGCTAATTTCCTTTAATAAGTTATAATCATGACCAATCGCATCGATAATAACACATCTATCTTCAGATTCCAGCATAAAGATTTTCCCATAATCTGCTTCCGGAACAATCTCAATTGCTGTATGTAATAGATGAGAGAGAAAGTACTTATCAGTATCATGGGAACTTTCATCAAGATTGGAAACAATCTTGATCATGTTAATAAATCTTTGATTAAGTTCGTTAATCTCTTGCAATGAATTGTCCAGCTCTACATTCATGGCTGAAATTTCTTCATTATAGGCCTCCAACTGTTCATAACTAGATTGCAATTCTTTATTTTTATCTTGAAGTTCCTCTTCATATATTTTTCTCTCTGTAATATCAAAAAGAAACCCATTAATTTCAAATGAGCCATCTTCATATCTTTTACTTATCCTGGCATTAATACTGAGCCAGATCTGTGCTCCATTAATTTTCTGGGCCTTCATCTCAAAATTCTTAACTTCTCCTTTATTCTCTATCTCTTTTAAGAAATCTGCTCTTCGCTCAGGATTTGTATATAAATTTTCAGCCAGATTATTATATTTTTTCAGAGTTTCACTAACATTTGAACATCCCATAATATTAACAACAGTGGGATTAATTGATAGTAATTCTCCAAAGGAATTGCTCCTGAAAATTCCTATCGGAGCCCTGTTAAATAATTTTTTATACTTAATTTCTGTTTCATCAATCTGGACAGAAAGTTCAGAGTTCTCATTGATTATCCTCAGATGAGCTTCAATGAGTTCCTTTAATTTGATCATTAACTTTTTTGTATTTTTATCAAAGTTATTTTCTTTTTTATCATGAATACAGATAGTACCAAATAATTTGCCATCAGGCCATTTTAATGGTAAACCAAAATAACTTATCAAACCTTCTTTTACCTCAGCATAATCAATCCACTTTTTATCTTTTATAGCATTATTTATAAGTAGATCTTTTTTGCTTTTTATAACATCCCCGCAAAAATAACCTGCCAGTTCAACCCGGTCCCCTTCTTTAAAAATATTCTCTTTGTTTTGACTGGCCTTGAATACTTCTAAATAAGGCAAATCAATTCTGGTTATCAGGGCATCAGAAACACCCAGTAACTCAGCAAGTATATCCACGATTGTCTGCCACTTATTTACTATTTCCCCAGCAACTTCAGGACACCCCATGATCTTCTCCTTTCAGCATATTCAGTTAAAATGAGTAAAACTGATGCCTGTTATCTCGTCCGCGAAGGTTTCATAATTTACTGAATTATTATCATTCTCATTTAGTAGTGCACATAACATAATTCCACAAAAATAATTATAATCCTTTATTTTACACTATTTATTGCGATAATAGAACACAAGAATAATAATTGCCATATGATAATCAGGGGTCCATGTTTTATCATAGAATGAATTTTATGCTGATTTCATATTTTCCTTAATCCACTGGCACCTATAATAGAAAACGGCTTCTCCATACTCCGGTCCAGGAGTTATATTCTTAAAATTCAATCCAGTGGTCTCTTCATACATTTTACTGGCAACCCGATCAATTTCAGAAACTTCTGGAACCGGGATGTTTTTATTCCCTCTCCCTTTTTTGTCACAGATAATAATCTGCTTTAATCCCTCGACTCCCAGTGGACTTCTGCTCGCTCTGTCAAATAATTTAACAATTTTACCGGGACTCATATCCTTCCATTTAAAACCCCTGTCATGTTCCAAAACTGCCAGCTTACCTGACTTTAACCATTTATTGGGCAGTTTCAATCGTGCACAGATGTCATATAAAGGCTGTAAACCCCTTTTCTCATGACCATAATGATGCGGCCATTCTCCAGTCGGAGTAAGACCTTTTCCTAGATCATGAACAAGAACCCCAAATCTAACTAATTCATTATAGTTGAATTCAGCGGCTACTTGCAGACTTAACATTGTATGAGTAAAAACATCACCTTCAGGATGGAATTTTTCAGGTTGTTCAACTCCTATCAAAGTTGACAACTCAGGGAAATGCTGGTCCAGAACTTGCGCCTTTTTTAAAATCTCAAAAAAAATTACAGGATATTCAGAAATAAGTGACCTTCTGAATTCCTGAAAGACTCTTTCCGGGGCAAGCTTGACCAATTCTTTTTTAACCCCGGCAAATTTATGGAGTGTATCTGATTCAATTTTAAATCTATTATCATTTGTTGATAACTCTGTTACCAATCTAGCTCCCCGGTAAATCCTTAGGGGATCTTTCTCAATTGCACCAGGAAGTGCTCTTATAATTCTCTTCTCAAGGTCTTCTTTCCCCAGAAAAGGGTCAATAATCAGGTCATTATCGAGGTCCAGCGCCATGGCATTAATCGCAAAATCCCTGCGGGCTAATTCCTGCTCCAATGTAGTTTGACTTGTTTTATCATAAACTGTAAAATCATTTCCGGCAAGTTTATAGACAGTAAAATCATTGCCGACCAATTTGGCTTCCGGAAAGATTTCCTGAAACTGCTCTCTATCAATATTTTCTAAGTAAAAATCATAATCACAAGGCTCATGTTTAAGTAGTAAATCCCTGACTGCCCCACCCACCAGATAAGTTTTCCCGCCGATAGAGCTTACGCTTTTGATAATATATTTAATCAATGGTAATTCCTTGAATGGTAACATCCTCGGACCTCCAGCCAATCACTTCTATTTAATATTTTCTGCTGCAAACTCTTCATTAATATCTTGCAACAATTGTTCATCTTTAATAACATCGATGGCAGTTAAAACCAGGGCACCAATAGTTTTGAGCATACTGTCATATGCCTTTTCTGTACAGGTAGCATCCCTGAACTCCCGGCTGTGAACAGTCAATTCATGCTCTGTTATGCCAAAATAGGGGTGGATAGTTGGGCAAACATGACTTACATTCCCTGCATCAAGGGAGCCAAAGCCTTCTTTCTGGTCATATATATTTTCCACTCCCATATTCAGTATTCTGTGATTAAAAACCTCAGATAAATGCTGATTGGTAACTAAATTAGCAAAGGGCGGTTCGAAGTTTGTTATCTCCAGTTCTGTTCCGGCTGCCAGTGAGGCACCCCGGGCACAGTTTTTTATCTTTTCCGATAGTTGGTCAAGATATGCCTGGTCTGCTGCTCTGATATAAAATTGAGCTGTAGCCAACTCAGGAACTATATTGGGAGCTGCTCCTCCTTCTTTGATTATCCCATGGATTCTGGCATCTGTTCTTACATGCTCCCTTAAGGCATTGATATTATTAAAAGTATTTATTGCTGCATCCAGAGCATTTATTCCTTTCTCGGGTGCAGCTGCTGCATGTGCTGACCTGCCTTTAAATGTAAACTGTACTGGTTCCAGAGCAAGGGAAGAACCACTTTTATAAAAGTTATCGGCTGGATGGGCCATCAGGGCAATGTTGACTTCTGCAAAAACACCACTGGCTGCAAACTCAACTTTGGCACCAGCCGTCTCCTCAGCCGGTGTGCCGAATACTATTACTGTTCCACCTATTTCAGAGATATATTTACTCAAGATAATTCCGGCAGCGGTACTTGTGGTACCTAGCAAATTATGACCACAGCCGTGGCCGATCTCAGGTAGAGCATCATATTCAGCCATATAAGCAACTGTCGGTCCTTCCTTGCTGCTTTTATATACAGCTTTAAAAGCTGTATCCATCCCCATAAATCCTTCTTCCACTTGAAATCCGTGTGTTTTTAATAACTCCACATGGGCACTACAGGCCTTGAATTCCTTATATCCCAGTTCCGGATTGGCCAAAATATAATCACTTAAACGAATAAACTCACTTTTATATTCATCAATCTTGCCTTTTACTTCTTTAATCAATTTCGATCACCTCTCCTGTTATTTTATATCAATTTTATTCAAAAGCTTCAATATTTCTTCAATAACTTCAATAACTTCAATAACTTCAATAAAAAGATATATTTTCCCTGCAAAATATACAAATAAAGTGAACCAGAATGTTCCTTCCACTATGGTAGATAACTGTGGTGATGTCTCAAGTTATTAAAATAAAAAAAGACCCGGTTTCCCTGCTACTCCGCGAAAATCAAGGCCGGATCTAGTCCAGTTAAATAATTACAAGAATCCATTGGTCAACTGAATTAACCTTATTTAGACTTTACATTTGTATAAAGCTTATCAATCAACTCAAATATCAAATCCTTTTTTGCCAGTTTTTCAATCCACTTCTCAGGTATATTTTCCAGTCCATAATATGCTCCAGCAATTTGACCTGTAATTGCCCCAACTGTATCGGCATCATCCCCCAGATTAACTGCCTTTAAAACTGCCTCAGAAAAACTTTCTGTATGATAAAAAGCCCATAAACTTGCTTCCAGAGAATCTATAACAAAACCACTGGATGATATCTCATTTATATTCTTATCAACATAACTTCCATCTATTATATTAAAAACCTCATCAACAAGTGCCAGCTCTCTTACTCTTCCAGAAAGGATACCATCCTTACTCTTACCCTCAATTGCCTGTTGTAACATACCCCCAAAACATCTGCAGGAATCAATAGCAAGTTTATTATTATGGGTAGTAAGTGAACTACGGGCTGAATAAAAAGCAGCTTTAGCAAAATCATCTTTAAAATACATCGGTACAGGGGTCAATCTCATCAAACTCCCATTACCTGCTGCATATTCATATTCTTCGGGAAACTCACCTGTTTCCTCATAATCTCTAAGTGATAATTCAGTATTATTACCGATATCAAAACAATGACTAATACTACTCATATAACCATCATTAAGCCACTTTAGATATTTATTTAGCTGGCTTTCCAGATCAAATCCATCCTCAATCAAACTTTCGGCAAGACAGAGAGCCATTGAAGTATCATCAGTCCATTGCCCTGGTTTTAAAGCAAAGGGCCCTCCCCCTACCATATCCTTTATTGGTTCAAAGCTTCCTCTGGCTTTAAACTCTAAAGTTGTACCTAATGCATCACCTACAGCTAACCCAATAAGTGCACCAGCAAATCTGTCTTTTCTGATATGTATCACCTCTTTAACCACCATTCCCTGTTACTTAAATACCAATCTATTGTTTCTTTCAGCCCTTTCTTAAATGTATATTCTGGAGTCCAACCCAGTTCTTCCTGTAACTTCTTAGAACTTATAGCATATCTTCGGTCATGACCAGGTCTGTCCTTAACGTGTTTTATTTGGCTTTCAGGTTTATCTAACTGGTCTAAAATAAGTTTTACAATGCTTATATTCGTCTTTTCATTATTACCTCCAACATTATATATGTACCCTGTTTTCCCCATATGCAAAATCATATCTAAAGCTTTACAGTGATCTTCTACATAGAGCCAGTCCCTGACCTGTAAACCATCACCATAGACAGGAATTTTTTTATCTGCCAGGGCATTAGTAATTATCAGTGGAATAAGTTTTTCCGGGTATTGATATGGACCAAAATTATTTGTACACCGGGTGATATTAACAGGTAAATTAAAGGTTTTATAATAGGCTCTGACAAGCATATCTGCTCCTGCCTTGCTGGCGGAATAGGGATTACCGGGGGCCAGTGGTGAATCTTCAGTAAAATATCCCTTTTGCGGCAGGGAACCATAAACTTCATCTGTAGAAATCTGTATATATTTTTTTATATTATAATCCCGGGCAGCATCCAGTAATACCTGAGTTCCCAGCACATTGGTCTTAACAAAAATACCGGGATCTGCAATACTTCTATCTACATGGGATTCAGCAGCAAAGTTTACTATAAAATCTATCTTATTTTTAACTAATGCCCTTACTAACCTTCTGTCACATATATTACCCTTAACAAATTGATAATTTATATTGTCTTTTACTTCTATTAAATTTTCCAGATTCCCCGCATAAGTCAGTAGGTCAAGATTGACAATTTGACAGGCTTTATATTTTTTAAGCATATATTTTATAAAATGGCTTCCTATGAATCCAGCTCCTCCTGTAACCAGTATCTTTTTACCCACTATCTACACTCCGTTCTACTTTCTGGCAATTCAGTTATTAGTACTCAATTAGAAAGTTTTACTCGCTATTTTATCTAAAAAATCTCAAGAAAACTCCATCTGAATCTTTAATTTGATTCAGGTTGAGATGAATTGAGACGGTTTTGTTCTTTTCCGCCTTGACTTTGGATATACTTTTCAATAGTTTCAATGGTAGCTCCCCCAGTAGAGATAATACAGTAACTTTTGGACCAAAAGCTGATTTCCATAAGTAGCCCTTTAAATGCTCTTCATAACCTTTTTTAATAAGTCTGGAAGATACTGTTTTTAACAGAATGACGATTACTGTTAAATTCTATACTCATAAAGAATAAACCTCCATTATATATTTTACAAGCGAACATATGTTCTGGTTATGCACTTTACTCAGGGACTACATAAGGCTTCCCGGAAATACAAGCATTAAGTACTCTTCCGAAAAGCTGTTTAGTATTAAATCGTCTATTAAAGCGGTAGCAAAACTCATCAAGGTATGATTGTAGATTTTTTTCTTCTAACCCATGATAAGTACCTGAAATATAAGCTTTAGCGTTACTAATTATTATATGAAGCCATTTTAAAAATTCAGTATCATTTGTTTCATAATAATTTTGGTATTGATGAATATAGTCTTCTTTTAATTGTCTATATGATGAATGACCATCAGTAGTTATTTTGCTACCATTTTCAACACATTCATTAGCAAAATTCTTTATTTCATTGCTTGTAACAGCTTCAATTACTTTCATACGCGCATATAATGGATTACCTTTCTCATCTGTCGATAAAGCAATTGCCACTTTAGTTTTGCTTGTTCCTCTACCGTCTGTATTAGGACATGGAGCACCAAAGTAGGCATCATCCATTTCAATAAAATTGGATAAATTATAATTAGAATCTCTTTCAGCCATAGCATGACGTATCTTATGTAATAGCCTCCAGGCAGTCCTGTAATTAAGATCAAACATTTGAGAAATTGATAACGCTGAACAACCTCTTTTGTCATTTGTTACCAGATACAATGTCCAAAACCATATTGTTAATTTAAGTTTACTCCTATGCATTATAGTTCCAGCAGTAATAGATGTTTGATGACCACATTCTTTACACTCATATAGCTTCCTGGTACTTATATAATAATATTCAGTATATTCACATATAGGGCATTTAAAGCCCTCAGGCCATCTTTTTTGAAATAAATATTTCTCACATGCATTTTCTGTACTAAATTTTTTTTGAAACTCTAATAAATTAAATTCTTCAGTTTTCATATTATCGCCTCCGAACAGTAGTTCTGTATAATTTAAATTATAGCACACATTTGTTCAGGAGGCAATATAGTGAAACTATTTTTCTGAGTAAAGTGCATAACCAATACATATGTATGATATAATTATACTAGAATGGAGGTGAAAAATTAATGCGACTTTCATTTAAATTTAAACCTAAATTAAGCCATAAGCATCTAGAAATAATTAAAGAATTAAGTTGGCATACCAGCAAACTATATAATATAGTCAATTATGCAACCTTAAACAGTTCTTGTATGATTTATTAAAATACGGGGTGCCAGTGGTAAGATCAAAAATAATGAAGAAGTTAAACCTTTCTATATTAAATTAGAAGATGAATTTAAATCTAATTGGCATACAGATTACTTACATAGCCATAATAGGCAACAAGAAAGTTTCTTAAAGAAAAATGTATTCCTGAACTTGTTAATCAAGCTAGGGATAATGGAGTTGTGAACCCTCCTTCAAGATTAAGGATAGCCTGATATTTAGGTCAAAACAGTTAAATATCAAACATCTTGTAAACTAGCCTAGTAGTATAGGTTGAAGTTTAATCTATATAAAGTAGTTAGAAGCCACTTGCAAATCTTGTTTTTGATTTGGGAGTGGAGGTTCACTCCTCAATCTGACTATTGATAAGGCCCAGAATTTCATTTTTGACGTTAAAGTATTCCTCATTATACATTACTTCTATGGAATTATCCTTATACAATCTATGTGTAAAACCAACATTGAATTCCTTTAGTATCCTTCCCGGGCGTTTTGACATTACAACAATCCTGGTAGCCAGTGATAGTGCTTCATCAACATCATGGGTGATAAAGAATATTGTACTATTATTTTCTTTCCAGATATCGCGAATTAATTTTTGCATATTATTTCTGGTTAAGGCATCCAGTGCACCAAAAGGCTCGTCCATCAGAATAACCTGAGGATAATTAGCTAAAACTCTTGCCAGGGCTACTCTCTGTTTCATTCCTCCTGAAAGTTCAAAGGTAGCTTTATCACCAAAACCAGTTAGTTTAACCTGCTCTAAAAAAAATTTGCTGATCTTTTTAACTTCATCGGCAGGAATATCTCTCATTCTGGGACCAAATTCTACATTATCTTTTACACTCATCCAGGGATACAGGGTTGATGATTGAAATACAACCCCTCTATGCCAGTCAGGACCTGTAATGGGTTTCCCCTGCATAAGACAGCTCCCACCTGTAGGTTTAATGTAACCAGCAATAGTTTTTAACAATGTGCTTTTCCCACAGCCGGACGGCCCCAGAACACATAAAAATTCTCCCCGTCTAATCTCCAGATTTATATTTTCTAATGCTAGAATAGAATCTCCCTCAGAACCATAAATTAATTTTAAATTATTTATTTCAATTAAAACTTCCTTTTTTACTTCATTTTCCATTACTATTATCCTTCAGATTTTCCCAGAGATTTTTCAATATATAAGGGATTAACATACTCATTAAACTCTTCCTGTGAGGGAGAATCATCAATGGAATCTTGCTCCTGTAAGAAATCGGAAGTTTCTTTCATAATTGTTGCAAAATGTCCTGGGTTTCCAGTTTCTCCAAAAAAATCTGGACTGAGTTGTTCTTCTCTGGTATGCCAGCTCGAACCTCTCATCTGTTTCAGCGCTTCTTCAGGAGTAATTTCCAGTTTTTTTGCTACAATGGCTGCTGCTTTTTCAGGGTCTTCTCTGTAGATATCTGCTGCTTCTGATAACATGTTGATAAATGAAGTCACTAAATCAGGATACCTGTTAGAAAATTCTTTTCTTACTACTTCCACATTGGCTGTTATATACCCTTTCTCAGCCATTTCTTTACTTGAAATAAGTACTTTCCCGGTTTTTAAAACTTCACCAAGAGTAGGCTGCCAGAGATAAGCTGCCTTAATATCTCCCCGTTGCCAGGCGGCAACAATTTCTGTTGTCTTCATATCTAAAAGCTGTACCTGATCTTCAATTCCTACATTTTTTAAGGCATTTAATAGAACATAATGACATGTAGAGGCAAATGGAACTGCAACTCTCTCACCAGCAAGGTCCTCTATTTTATTAATACCAGAATCTTCTTTAACCGCCAGAGCTTCAATATCTCCCAGCACTTCATGGATCCAGATCATTTCTACACCAAGGTCTCTCGCCAGAGAAGTAACGGCATTGACATTACCCATAGTGGCAAAATCAATACTTCCAGATGCCAGAGCTTGATTGGCCTCAGCGCCGGAATCAAAAACAATATAGTTGCATTTAATACCTTTTTCTGTAAAGTATTTATCAAAAAATCCCTCGACCATCGCTATCGTTTCATCATTGGGAACTCGCAGAATACCGAAGTTGATTTCTTCAGGCAAAGAGTCTGAAGTTTGATTTGAATTATTACTACAGGCTGTAAATGAAACAATAATAACTCCTATTAAAAAAATTAATAATATTATTTTTGTTAATTTATAACTCATAATCTACCTCCATTTTGTTTGACTATCTTTATACATGCCCTCTATACATGCCCTTTCCAGTAAACAATCTTTCTTTCCAGAAAACGTAATCCAGCATCTATCAATACACCGGTAATTCCCATTATTATTATACCTACAAAGATAACATCACTCTTCAAGAAGTTTGAGGCATCAAATACCATCCAGCCTATACCTGATGTAGCAGCAATCATTTCAGCCGATACAAGCGTAGTGTATGATACACCGAATGCTGTTCTGATACCTGTAAAAATTTCAGGTAAACATGCCGGTAATACAATTTTAAAGAAGACATTTTTCTGGTTTGCCCCCAGTGATTTAGCACTTAATATGTAATTCTCATTAATTTTACTGACCGCAGAGACACAGGCCAGATAAATTGGTGCAAAGGCTGCTAAAAACAATAATATTATCTTTGATTTATCATCAATACCAAACCATAATATAAGTAAAGTATAATATGCAAGTGGAGGCAGTGGTCTATAAAACTCAACTACTGAGTCAATAATAGCTTCAATTTTACTAAAATAACCACTTAAAAGTCCAAGAGGAACAGCAGTTGCATTGGCTAATGCTAAAGCCAGGAATAATCTTCTGAAGCTTGCTCTCAGGTGTGATAATATAGATACTCCATTATAACCATCTTCCAGCAGTCTGAAAAAGGTAGTCAATACCCTGGAGGGAGAAGGTAATAAAGTTGGAGAAAAAATCTCAAATTTGGTAATCAAATACCAGGCAATCAAAATTACAACCCAGGTGCCTACAGTTAACTTTTTTTCATTTTTATTCTTTCTTTTCTCTTTTTCCGGGTCCTTTTTTGAAAGCGTTTGCTTTTCTGAATCCATAAGTTACACGCCCTTACTTGACTGGATATAATTTATAATAACATATTACTTTTAAAATGTATATATTTGAAGGAGTTAGATAAGTGTTAATACAAGCTACGGCCACCAAGTATAAACCCGATGGCCGTAACAGTACCATTTTTCTGGAATAAGAAAGCAGATGAAAAGCACCAAAAGAATCTACCCAGTGTCAATACAAATATCAAACGTTCAACTATTCTCTAAAAAACAACTTTTAATTAAAGTTGTATTCTGTAACAATTTTTTCTCTATCTGTTACCTGGTCCTGGTAGTACTCGTAACAACAAATTCCCAGGAATGAACCTGAAATGTTACATACATTTTCATAACCCATACCCTGTAAAGCCATTACCGCATTATAACTTCTTTGAGCAGAACGACAATGTAAATAAACTGGCTCATCTTCTGGAATTTCATCTAACCTGTCTCTGAGTTCACTTAAAGGAATATTTACTGAATTTATAAGATGTCCTGCTGCATATTCATCTTTTTCCCTTACATCAACAATAAAGGCATCATTCTCCACTAATTCTCTAACTTCGGTTACTGGCACCTGTTTAAATTGTCCATTTAATAGATTTAATCCTACTAATGCTGCATGATTTACAACATCCCTGGCAGTACCAAATAACGGGGCATAGCATAATTCCAATTCTTTTAGATCTTCCAGAGTTCCACCCATCATAATCAGCGTTGCAATAACATCTATTCGTTTATCTACATTGCCTTTTCCTATTGCCTGAGCTCCAAGGATTTTACCAGTTGGATATTCGTACACTAATTTAAAGTGCATAGGATTACTTTCAGGCATTAACCCTACTTTATCCCCGGGAATTATATAGACGATATCATAGGATATTTCTTCAACCTTTGCCGTTTTTTCATTTAATCCCGTAGATGCCGCGTTTAGATTAAATATTTGCACTACCGATGATCCGATGACTCCGTTATTTCTATGCGGAATATTATATATATGATCAGCCGCTGCTCTGGCCTGTCTTTGAGCTGGACCAGCCAGGGCAAGTCTTGATTTTTTATGAGTTAAACGATTGTAAACTTCTATAGCATCTCCAACTGCATATATATCCTCATCACTGGTTAAATAATTATGGTCTACCTTAATGCCGCGGGTTTCTCCTATCTCAAGGCCAGCATCTTTTGCCAGCTTAGTTTCAGGTGCAACACCAATCGACATTACTACAGCTTCTGCTTCTACTTTTTTACCTGATTGTAACTCTACTGAATCCTCATTAAT
Source organism: Halanaerobiales bacterium (assembly GCA_016278435.1). Classification (GTDB taxonomy): domain Bacteria; phylum Bacillota; class Halanaerobiia; order Halanaerobiales; family JADQBU01; genus JADQBU01. Next base: position 1,341 of record JADQBU010000125.1, on the reverse strand, counting down.
TTTTGCTACTGCATCGTTCAAAATCAGGTTGACACCGTTATCGAGCATCTCTTTATGCAGTATCTGAGCCATATCATAATCAAATGGAGCCATTATCTGGTCCAGTGCTTCTATTAAACTGACATTTTTCCCGGCATGGCGTAAATTTTCTGCAACTTCTACCCCTATAAATCCACCACCAACAACAGCAACATCTTCAATATTGTTGTTTATAATATACTCATTAAGTTTCTTTATATCTACAACATTTCTGACAGTAAATACATTGGGTCTATTTATTCCTTCAATACTGCGGGGAAGTATCGGAGTGGCTCCAGGAGATAATACTATTTTATCATAAGATTCTTCGTATTCTTCACCAGTTTCCAGATTCTTAACAACCACTTTTTTCTCATCTCTTTTTATCTCAGTAACTTCACTATTAACTCTGGCTTCAATATTATATTTACTTTTAAATCCTTCTGGACACATTAATACCAGATCTTCATATTCTTCAACAATCCCACTTAAACGGTAGGGAAGAGAACAATTGGAAAAAGAAACATGTGGGCCCTTTTCAAACATAATTACCTCTGCTGATTCATCAAGACGTCTGGCTCTTGCTGCAGCCGAAGCGCCTCCAGCTACACCACCAACGACTAAAATTTTGTTGCTCATAATAATTTTCCTCCTTTTGATTTTTCTATTATATCTTCGATTTTAACTTGATATATTCACAAACCTGGCTATTAATATTCTGAACCTATTTTAACTAAATACTGACCTGTTCCTCCTGGCTATCATCAATACTGAGAGAGCCCTTAAAGAACAACTTATTACTGATAACTCCACCTGCTGTCATAAATATTAAAAATACCCAACCAGATAAAGAGAAGTTTGCAATTGGAGTATATAAGGCCCCGACATTACAACCATTGGCCAGACGGGTACCAAACCCCATAAAAATACCACCCAGTGCAAATAAAAATGCGTCTTTCAAGCTTATATCCCATTCTGTTAAGAATGCATCTTTAAATTTGCCAGCAGTTAAGAGATAAATTATTGCTCCAACAATAATACCAAAATTCTGGACTGAAATTGAATGCTGAAAAAATGGCAGTTTAAAAACATCTGCAGATACCCTGGTAAAGCCTGCAATTGATTCTGCTGAAACCCCAAAAAGCATTAATAATTTTCCGAGCCAGATACCATAGGGCATAGATGCTCCCCAACCAGCCCTGGTAATACCCATTAATAAAGTAAAGATAATAGTAATAACCACTGCACCCTGTTTTAAAGTCCAGGGTTTAACAAATATATGTTCATAAGTTGCAGCACTTAAAAGTTTAAAATTTTAGATCG